>NJEG01000023.1 GCA_002254565.1 Candidatus Altarchaeales archaeon ex4484_2
ATATACTTATCCCTCGCTGGCGTGCTACCAGCGTTCAGTATCTCATATGCCCTGTTTATGGCGCAACACACGCATGTTCCCCCACCCTCAGTGTATGAGTCGATAGCATTCTCCAGGATGTTTGTGTTGTTTGTGAGCCCCACACCTGTTGAGTCAGAGGCTGAGGTGGAGAAATCCACAAGAGCAACGTTGTTGTCTGAGTCATTCAGCAGGGTTTCGACGAAATATTTATCCAAGCACTTCGCGAGAGACAGCCTCTGCGTGTCGTTAAAAAATATTGGATTATCGGTTTGGTTCGCAAAGCACTCAGGCCACTGAGGCCAAACACCCGAGTAATTGAAGTACTCCAGGTCCCCATCATGTTCTGCCACAACAAAATCAGTGTCCAAGTCCCCGTCGAAGTCTCCTGAGGTTAACTCATTGATTCTGACGTTCACGTCACCAATAATCTCCTCGAAAGTGAAGGAACCTGACCCGTCGTTTGAGTAAAATGTTATCTCACCGCTGGTCTCTCCCCTGATAAAATCCATGTCTCCGTCTGAGTCATAGTCTTCAGCGTTCAGGCCGTAGGCTCTGCTGCCTATATTATCTACATTGCCCTGGTAGGTGAAGCTTCCTGCGCCATCATTGCTAAAGTACTCTACGTCACCATTTCTGTCCCCTGAGAGGAAGTCTATGTCTCCGTCACCATCAAAGTCTGCTGGAGCCAGACCCCAGGCGTAAGAACCAACGTCCCTTATTATGCCCTGGTATGTGAAGCTTCCTGTTCCGTCATTTAGGAAGTATTCAATATCCCCATGTTCATCTCCTGATATGAGGTCCAAGTCCAAGTCCCCGTCAAAGTCTGCCAGTGCCAGACCACAGGCATAGCTTCCAACATCCCTTATTATGCCCTGATAGCTGAAGCTTCCTGTTCCGTCATTCAGGAAGTATTCTATTTGTCCGTCACTATCTCCTGATATGAGGTCTACGTCAAGGTCGCCGTCAATGTCCCCCGAAGCCAGCCCGCCTGAGTAGGAGCCCACGTCCCTTATTATGCCCTGGTAGCTGAAACCTCCTGCTCCGTCGTTAAAGAAGAGCTCCACTTGACCGTCGCTGTCTCCCGAGATAAGGTCTAAGTTCCCGTCTCCGTCGTAGTCTCCTGATGTCACGCCGTAGGCTCTCGGCCCCACTGTTCTAATAACTCCTCCGGAGGTCCAGGGCATTGAACAACATGATCTCTCCTCACCTGCTGTGTTGTCGTTGTAGCCTATCCGCCAGTCCATACTACCTGAAACATCGGTTATTAGAACAACATCCGCATTACCTCTCTCCAGTGTATAAGAGTACTGCATTCCCTCGGTTCCTACTCTGATGGGTACGGTCTTCTCACTCAGCTCGGATTGAGAGAACAAACCGCTCCCCAGCAAATCCGCTGAAGAGTTATATATCTGCCTGCTGGTGTTGCTTCCATTCAAACGGAAAACGCTCTTGTCCCCTACGGTGAAGAATGTGGTGTAATTGCTTTTGAATGATATATTGGTGTTGATGGAGGTAACCCATCCGGGAACGTAGAAGGAGGAGTAATAGTTTATTATACCCTCTATCCCAGGCAGATAAAATCTCATAGAGCCTGTTTCAGCATCAGTATCCATTTCTGTTGTGTTATAGGTTACCTCAATGAAACCTCCTCCAATGTATTGTTGGCTTATGTTGCTGCCTGTGAATCTTAACTCGAAGGTGTTAGGATTACTGCCCCTGTTGCTTATGAGAGGACTGCATGATGTGATGTTTCCGCTAGCATCCTTTATGCTGGCATCCATTCCCCCACCGACAGGATTAAATGTTCCCCCGCACTGTAATCCATTGATGTATAAATCAAAGTCATTCCCCGCATTCACCTCAATATAGGCGCTCTGCACGGTTGCATCAGAGGGGAGAAACAATACCTGGCTCAGGTTTCCTTCACCTACGAAGCCGCCGAAGTATATGAACTCCGAGGTTATCTTCTCTCTAATCTTGGTCAAGGCAGCCCTGGCTGTTTTACCGAAGACAGTAGCATTCTCTCCGTAACCTACCAGGAGTCTTGTGGCATGAGTCTCAGAGTCTTTTTTTATTTCAGTTGTCCTGTTCGGATTCCAGCTGGAGTTACATATCTCCTGACCCTCCATAAGGAGTTTATATCCCATGTGGTAGGGAATCATATCCTCCAGATATCTCTTAGATATGTTGCTGGCATTGCTCCAGTAGACCGAGCTTCTGTTTCCCCTGGAAAGAGACCACATGTATCCCACATCATCCAGAACGCCTTTTTTGTTCAAGACATCAAGCACATCCTCTGAGCTGTAGTGCAGGGCCAAAAACTCGTTGTAGCCTGACCTGCTGATGCCTGAGAAACTCGATAAGTGAACCAGGCCAGCAGCTACTACCATGAAAAAAACAAGCGCGACCAGTGCATCAGTAATTAAAGCGTATCCTTTTTTCAATCTATTAATTCTTTAGTCGCATCAGGAATAAATATATACCCCCTTAATCCAGCTGTTTCCCTGCGACATCAAGCACACGCTGAGCTAGATTATCCACTGTCCTTAAACCGGTTCTATCCTCCAGAACGTCAGCAGGATCGCTGCCCACGCATATCCCTCCGAAGTGGGCTGTTTCCCTATCTGCCACTACAACCATCTCGTGTAATAGCATCCAGTTATGTATATCCCTTACAGCAAACTCCTGCCCCCCGTTTCTGCTACCGCCCACTGCTATGGCGCCACCTATCTTATCCCTTAGCCGATAATCCCTGATTCTAAGAGGTAGAGAGCGATCGAATAGGCTCTTAAGTCTGCCTGAAACAGAAGAGAAATAGGTGGGTGAGCCTATGATTAAGGCATCAGATTTCTCCATTGAATCAAATATCTCCCCAGCATCATCCTCCTTGATGCAGTCGTTTCTTTTGCAGATGAAGCAGCCCTCACAGTACTCTATTTTTTTCCCGGACAGGGGGATGAATTCAACCTCAGCACCTTCTTTTTCACATAACTTTAGAGCTCTTCTCACAAGGGTATCTGTGTTCCCTCCCCTCCTGGGGGAGCCGGATATTCCCACAATCCTCATCGTTCAGAAACTCAAAATCAGGATTACTTGTTTTTTTCTATCTCTCCTTTAAGCCACTCTATCGCATCATCTATTTTCATAAGGTTATCCAGCTCTGATGGATCAGACATGTTTATCTTGAAGATCCATCCCTCTCCGTAGGGGTCTTGGTTTATGGCTGTTGGGTCATCATAGAGTTTCTCGTTGTTTGATTCAATGGTACCTGATATGGGAGCGAAAAGTTTCCCCACCCATTTACCTGTCTCCACAGTCCCCACCTCATCGTTCTGGCTTACTGCATCTCCTTCAAGGGGCATCTCCACAAAGCTTATATCGCCTGAAAGCTGTTGCGTGAAATCAATCAAACCGACTACGGTAGAATCTCCCTCAACCCTGCACCACATGAACTCCTTGTGGTAGTAGAGATCGTCTGGCATGTTATATCCTTCAAAATTCATTTATACTCACCTTTAAAAAATTGGTTTATTACTATAAAAAAGACGCTATATACTCACTTAACTCCTTAACCCTGGCTATGGCAGGATGCTTCTCTCCAAGGGCTTTTTTCATTTTCTCTACGGTCACGGAGATATCTACTTTCTTGCATCCTTCCGTTATGTTGTCCGCATAGGCCACAATCTTTTCCTCAATGGTGGACGGCATATAATCTCCGGGAGGCAGCCCCAGTTCCACAGCCTCTTTCCTGCTTATGCCAGCACCTATATGGGTCAAGCAATACCTGGAGTATGCACTTAACTCAGGTATTTTCTCAAGAATCTCAGCCCCCCTAACCCCGTGGTCTATGTCGTGGCTCTTGCATCTCCCTATATCGTGTAAAAGCGCGCCGGTTTCCACAGAATCTAAGTCAACCTCTAGGCCAGAATCCCGCAGTTTCTCGGCGATTTCAACAGCATATCTTGAGACCGCCATGGAGTGTTCAATAACGTTTCTCTCACACAACTCCTTTAATACCGTAATCGCCTTTTGTTTGGAGTATCTCTTTGATGGAATCAATTTCTCTTCTAATACCCTCCAGTTCCTTTGAGTTATCATGCATCTGGAAGGGTTCATTACATTCAGGGCATAAGAAATCCAGTTCCATAGCTTCACTTAAGGGGATTCGTGAACAGGAACAAGCCAGTATGGTGCCGTTTTCTTCCCTATCCAATCTATCGTTCAGCTTTTGCAGTTCAAGACTTAAATGGTCTACTACATAGTTGCTGATTTTTTCATCCCTTTTATTCCAGGTGTATGTGTACCATCCAGTCTTCTTGTTTTTTGTTCTTTTATAGTCAACTAAACCTTCACCGTGTAAATCATTCAACAAAGTCCTGACAGTGGTCTCCTTCATGTTCAGTTCGGTGGCAATCTCCTCATCTCGTTTTGGTTCAGAAAGCTTGTTTATTATGTATACGTGGTCGTTGCTCATAGATCTAGCTAATATATCCTTAATCAGTTTAGAGTCCATATTCTTACCATATATATATACGAATTTGGAAGATAAATATTGTTGCCTCTTAATAAGAAAAAATGTTCGAATCATTCAGTGCTTTTTCGAAGGAGTTTATAGTCTCTAATGGCGTTACGGGCATATTCATTGTAGCCATGCTGGAGTCCTTTATCTTTCCAGTGCCCACGGCATTAATAATAACGACTGGCACCGCATTAAAGCTTGATGTCTTCTCTGTGGTTGTTGTAGCAACATTTGGTTCCGTGTTGGGGGCCGTTCTAGGATACTATCTTGGTATGATGGGGGGGAGGCCTTTTCTGGTCTGGCTATTTGATGAAGGGAAAGTAAGGAAAGTAGACAAGTCTTTTGAGAAATATGGGGTCTACGCGGTTGGGGTAGGAGCCCTCACACCCCTGCCTTTTAAGTTGTTCACCATTTCGGCCGGAGTCGGCAGGATGGACATACTACCCTTCATATTAATATGCATACCCACCAGATTCCTGCAGTTCCTTTTGTTTGCCCTCTTCGGAAACATGTTGTCACAGCTTATTTTTCTATAAAGCCTTCTTCTTTGGTTTTGAAGACTTCTTTACTAGTCTGTGATAAAATAAATAAAACAACCCCATGATTATAATCACTGCCGGGATTATATGCCATGCTTCCAATCCCCCACCTTTATTGGGTTCCGTGGTTATTGTGTTGCTGGTTAAGGTGCTACTAATGGTTAAGGTGCTGCCCGAACTGTTGGAAGAAGTTGTTGTTGGTGTTTGGCTGATGCTTGTTGTTGTACTCTGTCTCTGGTCTATTTTTTCTATGAGATCATTACAGTTGGTTACTCCCTTAGTGTTGTTGATACTGGAATATAATCTTAGGGCCTCCATTGCATGTTCTTTAGCCTTTGTATTATCATAGGTATAATACGTTAAGGCTTTAACATATTCATTATTACCCTCCTTCCATATCTCTTCCCGTAGCCTGTTATCTATTTCCTGCAAAAGGAGTTTGGATTTATTTATGGCATCGAGGTTTCCTATGTCCTTGTATACCTCCATGGCCTGCAGTAAATAATTCTTTGCCTTATACGGTTCTGTTTCAAGATATTTTACGGCATATTCATAGTATGTGTTTGCAGAGACATTTTTTATGAATAATGGGTTTGTTTCATATACATGGATATGATTCTCTTCTACAATCAGTGTCTCCTGCAGTCCATCACCCTGGAGGTCGTGGAAGTACAGGTCATCTACTCCTGTAACATTTTTTATCCGTAGCATCCCCGATAAACCATATCTTACAAGATTCATACTCGTAGGTGATAAAACAATTATTTGGGACTCGTTGTAGGGCATTATGTGGACTATATATGACCTCTCAATTTTTTCACCTACGGGCACCCTGAAGGTCCAGTCTGGTGATATGTATCCTGTAAAATCTACCTCATATTCTCTCGTCTCCTCGCCGGTTGTCTTGTTTTCTCCAAGAACGCATTGACCTGCCACCCAGTTGTAGTCTGTATCTATCACCTGCAGTGCTCCAGTAGAAGGGTATGTTAACACTAGCTCGTACTCATTATCCTGGTCTATGTCATAAACTCTATAGTCTGCGATATCCATTAACTCATCGAGCCAGTATCGATTTTTCAGGTAATCACAACCCAGAAAGAATCCTTTGATCCCCTCTAGTTTATTGTCTATCACCATTAGATAAGGTCCTGAGCCGAAAACTATTTCTTTACCGCTTATATGTTCGAACACGTTCACTACCTCAATGTTTTCTATGATGTGCTCGCCTTCAAGCGTGCATTCACTGAAGTTGAGGTTGTTGAAATTAATAGTATCCATGAGCTCCCCTTTGGTGTCATAGACTGATACGATGGGGTTATATGTTTTCTCCGTCCTGAACTGCATCTTCACTTTGTGGCATAAAAGGTCCTCGCACTGCCATCGGTTAACTCGATAACATCCCGGGCCAACCGAGGCAACCTGATCCTCACCGGGGTAGTCGGGATCATGGACTGATAAACCATCTGCCAGAAAAATACACTGTTTTTTTTCAGGGTAGCCAAAAGTCCCGTTACAGGTTTTATCGCTTGAGTTACAACACTCTGGTATGTTAGCCCAATCAGGACAACAGTCTTCAAATAAGATCTTATTTCCGAAGTAGCTTTTTATCTCTGGTGCGCATGCGTCGTTATTCCGGCAGGTTTCAATATCATCACCTAGTTTTGTGACATCCAGAGTATATATCCCACCCTTTGACTCGTTTTGGCTTGTAACCTCCTTTACGTTAGGACTGCAACTGTACTCGTATGAAGTGGCCGGGAGCCTCTGTCTGTAGTATTCAAGTTCACTTCCTCCGGAGGCTACGATAATGTTTTTCTCCCACTCATTCCCCAGGTTTTCCACTATTATCTCTCTAACCCAGCCTTCAGCGTCAAAGAATTTAGTGGTTTTTCCGTCATCAATTAGATAAACCTCGCCTTCGTTGACTGTGACCTTATATACAATCCTCTCACTGAAACCAATATCTGTTTTATTGATGTCCAGATAGCTGGCATTCACATCTCTTGTTTCAATATAGCTGACGCCAACAAGAATCTCATCCACTCCATCGTAGTCTATGTCACCAGATGCTAGGGCCGTAACAAAACCCTCCGCATCAAGCGTGTACTCATCTATCACATTCCCTTCACTATCCATGAGGTATATATCCTTACCGGCGCCTATTACAACGTTGCTTTGGTTGTCTATTGTGGTAAATCCAACCGAGCGGATGTTCTCATCTGCTGTGAACTCCCATTTATCCACTAGATTACCTGTTGCATTACTTAAACCTATCAGATGAATTAATAACAAAATCAAGAAAGCATTTTTTTTTGCGATTACCTGAGTTTTCATTTTTAAATCATAAATATTTAGTGATACCATCTATTAATATGTTTTATGGTGCTACCATAATGGTTGATTTTGTAGAGGTTCCGTGGGGCAGGGAAGCAGGTGAGGTAATAGATGAACTGGGCAGCAGCGAACAAGGCCTTAACAGTCTGGAGGTGGAGGAAAGACTGGAGAGGTATGGGAGAAACGAGATAAAGGAGACTAAGTCCAGAGGTGCACTGGATATGCTCGTCGACCAGTTCAGGGATTTCCTGGTTATTATACTGATTTTCGCCGCTCTTGTCTCTGCTTTTATAGGATTTGTCGAAAACTCATCTGATGAGCTTGTGGAGGCGGGAGCGATACTTGTGGTCATAGCTTTTATCGTGGTGGTGGGCTTCATCCAGGAATACCGGGCGGAGAAGGAGATGGAGGCATTGAAGAGGATGGTCTCTCTCATGGCCTTGGTGGTCAGAGACGGCAGGATGATTGAGGTAGATGCCCAGGAGCTGGTTCCAGGGGATATCATAAAGATTGAGGCAGGTGACAGGATTCCAGCTGACGCCAGAATTATTGATGCCATAGACCTAAAGTTGGATGAATCAGTCCTCACCGGAGAATCCATGCCCGTGGACAAGAACCATGACGTAGTCCGGGTAGACGCCTCCCTAGCTGACAGGAGCAACATGGTCTACATGGCCACCTCACCAACATACGGTAAAGCCACTGCTGTTGTATTAGCCACGGGCATGTCCACTGAATTAGGTAAAATAGCTACCAGAATCCAGGAGATAGAGACGGAGAAAACACCGTTACAGAAGAGGCTTGACGTTACTGGTAGACAGATCGGTTTAATCGTCCTGGTCTTGTGTGCTATAATCTTCCTTACTGGAGTGTTGAACGGTGTTAACACCGTTACCATCTTCCTCACCGCGGTTTCCCTGGCTGTTGCCGCAGTCCCTGAGGGGTTGCCTGCGGTTGTGACGGTAACGCTTGCCAGGGGTATGAGGCGGATGGTTAAACGCAACGCCTTGATACGGAAGCTTACTGCCGTGGAGACCCTGGGCGCTATCACAGTAATATGCAGCGACAAGACTGGCACATTAACCAGGAACGAGATGATGGTCCGGAGGCTTTATTCTGGGAGTAACACATTTGAGGTTTCAGGCGAAGGCTATGATCCTAATGGGGTGTTCAGTCTTGAGGGTGAGGGGATAAATCCCCTGAGTGAGGGGTTGGGTTTACTTCTAAGGATTGGCGCATTATGCAATAACGCCTCCCTCAGCGAGACAGGGGATGGCTGGGTGATCACAGGGGATCCTACAGAAGCCTGTCTACTGGTTTCGGCTGAGAAGGCAGGTCTCGGCCTGAATGACTTAAGAAATGAGTACCCTCGTGTACATGAAACGCCCTTTACCTCTGAGAGGAAGAGGATGGCTACAGTGCACGAGAAGCCTGGTGGGGGGCGGGTCGTCTACGTTAAGGGTGCTCCTGATGTAATACTCGACTTATGCACTCACTTTATGGGGGAAGATGGAATAGCGGAACTTGATGCAGGCTCTAGGGATGAGATACTTGGGGTATCCAATTCCTTTGCTGTAGATGCTTTAAGGGTTCTTGGCTGCGCCTTCAGGGAGCTGGGTGAGGATGAAACACTGGATGAGGATAGTTTGGAGGAGAATCTGGTGTTTGTGGGCTTGGAGGGGATGATCGACCCCCCCAGGGAGGAAGTAAAGCAATCAATCGAGACCTGTAGAGGTGCAGGTATAATGCCTGTGATGATTACCGGGGATCATGCCCTGACGGCGAAGGCCGTAGCCAGTGAGATCGGGTTGTTTGAGGAAGGGGATGAAATTGTTTCCGGCCGTGATCTTGATGTGATGAGCTATAAGGAGTTGAGGAGCCGGGTGGATGAGATCAGGATTTACGCTAGAGTGAACCCCGAGCATAAACTTAACATAGTGAAGGCTCTTAAGGAAAGAGGTCATATTGTGGCTATGACAGGGGATGGGGTGAATGATGCCCCTGCCTTGAAGAAGTCCGACATTGGCGTGGCTATGGGTGTAGCAGGTACTGATGTCTCCAAGGAGGCATCTGACATGATCTTGACTGACGATAACTTCGCATCCATTGTTGCTGCTGTGGAGGAGGGTCGGGGAATCTACGACAATATTGTTTTATTCATAAAATACCTTATTTCCTGTAACATAGGGGAGGTGTTGTCTGTCTTCCTTGTTGTAGCTTCCCTGATGGCTTTTGGCGAGTCCCCGATGATTCCCCTCCAGATTTTGTGGATGAATCTTTTAACTGATGCTGCTCCTGCTTTAGCCCTCGGCTTTAATCCACCGGATCCTGACGTGATGCGCCGCAAACCCAGAGACCCTGGGGAGAGGATTATAAACAAGAGAAACCTGTTGTCTTTCATAGGTATTGGTATTTTGATGGCTGCGGGCGCTATCTTTCTCTTCCAATCTAACCTGCCGCAGGGTATGCATGACCTTAACCTTGAGACCTCTGGGGGGGAAGAGCAGCTGGAGGATAGCTTGATGAAGCCCCGCACTATCGCTTTCACTACCCTGGTTATGTTCCAGATGTTTTATGTCTTAAGCTGCCGCTCCAAGAAGTATTCCATCTTCAGGTTGGGTTTGTTCTCGAACAGATATCTGGTCGCTGCTGTGTTGTTTTCTGTGTTGATGCAGGTTTTTGTTGTCCACTTAACTGATATGTTATCCTTCCTTGGTGAATCCAGCATATTGTACACGTCACTCTTTCTTGTGTGGAATGCCTTCGAGACCGTGCCTCTGGCTTTGAATGAATGGTTTTTTATTGTTGCGGTGTCGAGTACGGCCTTTATAATACCTGAATTGTTGAAGCTGAGAGGAGGTGATTAGTTTGATTCCTTGTTTAACTCAGGTACTACAATCTTCATAAACTCTATGAAGCTTACCAGGATTATGGGACCCAGAAATAATCCTTTGGCTCCGAATACAGCTGTCCCGAAGATAAAAGAGAGGAGAACCAGTCCCGTGTGGATGCCGCTCCCGCATATGTAGGGTCTCAATATCTGGTCAGGTATGAAGTCTACTATGACGGCCATCACCAGGGCGAAGAGTATCAGGAACCATAGGGAGCTCATCAGGCTCCCCACAAAGTAGGCTTGCAGTGCGAACAATACTGCTACAGGAACCCACACTATCTTTATCCCCACACCTGGCAGCAGGTTGAATATGCCACATAATATGGATAATCCAATGATTAAGGCAGCTGTAATCTTTAGTTCGTGGGGTGCTATTGCGTTCAGGGAGGTCAGAGCTATCAGGGCGAATATTGTTGTGATTACCATCGTCAAAAATACCCCTACAAAGATGCGATTTAATGCACAGTCTAGGTTACCAACGTATTTGTCTATGATTTTCTTGTCTCTTTTGGGTGCATTGTTTACAGCCCACTCTATGAGGCTTTTCCCGTCCATTAGAAAGTAGAATCCGACTACCAAACCAATAAACGAGATTAGAAGAAACCACAGCAGGCCTTCAGTCAGCTTTTTCATGGGCCCTATTATTATGGATTGTATGTCTTTGCTTCCCAACAGATTCAGCAGATACTGTGTGTCCAGGATTTTTATGCTTGCTAATACGCCATCAATCTGGGTGGAATACTCCTGCGGGAGCAGGTCATCTGCCACCTCCAGGAGGAAGGGGAATCCCTTGTATACGGTGTCTGCTATGTATAACATGGATGCCATGGCTGGTACCATGATGAGTGATACTATCATAATTATGGAAAATAGTGAGGTGATTTCCTTTTGTTCTATCTTCTTGTCCAGCTGTTTTTTTATGGGCTTGGCCAGATAGTATATGAATATGGCGTATATTATGCCCTCTAGAAATGGGTAGACCATGTAGACAAGTAGCGCGAACACTAGCACGCCGTAAAGCTTCCAGTATCTTTTCATTTTTTCTCCAGCTATTATCTTAATCTATATTAACTCTATCCCTTTAATATGGAATTTGCTATCCCCTCTCCTTTAGCACATCATCCACCTCAAGGCCTTTGTGTACTATTCCTGCAATGGCCTTTACCATCTTCGTGGGTTTCTCTGCCTGGAATATGTTCCTGCCTATAGCGACTCCTGAGCCGCCTGCCTGTATGGACTCGGATACCATCTTTAGCACGTCTCTTGTTGTGTCCATCTGCGGGCCTCCGGCCACCACTATCGGTGCAGGACATCCCCTGGTTACCTCCCTGAAGGAGTCTATGTCTCCTGTGTAGTTTGTCTTGACTATATCCGCTCCCAGCTCAGCTGCTGCCCTGGATGCTATCTTAACAGATTCAGGGTCGTGTTCTGAGTCAATCTTCCTGCCTCTAGGGTACATCATGGCCAGCAGGGGCATACCCCACTTCCTGCATTTGCTGGCTGTCTGACCTAGTTTCCTGAGCATCTCGTATTCAGTGTCTGCCCCGATGTTTATGTGCACTGATACTGCGTCAGCGCCCATCCTTATGGCGTCTTCAACTGGGGTTACGAGTACTTTGTTGTTGGGGTCCGGGCTTAGTGTGGTACTCCCCGACAGGTGCATGATTAATCCTACATCTCGGCCGTATCCTCTGTGCCCGAACAACGGTAGACCTATATGTCCTAATACTGCGTTGGCTCCGCCTTCCGCTACAAGCTCTACTGTTTCTGCCATGTTGATGATGCCTTTTATTGGGCCGGCACCTAATCCATGATCCATCGGGACTATTATTGTCTTCCCTGTCTCCCGGTTCATTATCCGCTCGAGGCGGACTGTTTTTCCCGTATAACTCATGATATCACCTCATTTTTTTTTAGGAGGGGATGGATGTCGCATCATATAGCCTTTTTTTTCGGATTATCTGCTTCCAGTGCCTACCTAAAGAATAAGTTCTCACGTACCCTGTTTCTTCCATAATGGGGTTGCATTTCCATAGTCTATAAGATATACACTAATGGGTTTATAAATACGTTCCCTCATTTTTTTCTATTCACTCTCATATTTTTTTTAATGGATTCTTTTGATGCTGACTTTCATGTGCACTCCAAGTATTCTGGCGGCACCTCCCAAAGGATGGAGTTGCCTGTTATTGTGAAGCAGGCTGGCTTGAAGGGCCTGGATTTGGTTGCTACCGGTGACGCATTACATCCTGGGTGGCTTAGGCACTTGAAGGGGAATCTTTTGGAGGTGGGGGAGGGCATCTATGGGGTTGAGGGCTCTGATGTGCGGTTCATCGTCCAGACGGAGGTGGAGGACTGTAAGAGAGTGCATCATGTTATTCTTTTCCCCTCTATTTCCGCTGCAGAGTCCCTGCGGGATTCACTTGAGGGTTACTCTAGGGATATTGACCGGGAGGGGCGTGCTCATATACGTATTGGGGGTGAGGAGTTGGTTGATTTTGCCTTGGAGGTTGATGCTCTTGTGGGCCCGGCTCATGCTTTCACTCCCTGGACTTCTCTCTATAAGGAATATAATTCCTTGGAGGGGTGTTACGGGAGCAACCTGGGGCATGTCAGGTTTTTGGAGCTTGGTTTGTCGGCTGATTCATGCATGGCTGACAGGATTGCGGAGTTGCAGGATTTATCTTTTTTGTCTAATTCTGATGCCCATAGCCCGTGGCCTCATCGTCTTGGGAGGGAGTTTAACCGTATCAGGGTTAAAGAGTTGTCTTTTCCGGAGATCCGGTTGGCGTTGGAGCATAGGGGTAGTCGGGGTTTTGTGTTGAATGTGGGCTTGAATCCTCTGGAGGGTAAGTATCATTTAACCGCCTGTAGCAGGTGTTTTTTGAAGTTCAAATCCGTGGACGCTGTTAGTTTGCATTACAGGTGCCCTGAGTGTGGTGGCCGGATTAAAAAGGGTGTGTTGGATAGGGTGGCTGAGCTGTCTTCTTGGGATGAGCCCAGGAGGCCCTCTCATCACCCCAGTTATTTGCATATCGTGCCTTTGGCGGAGGTGATATCTCTTGCTACGGGAATATCCACTTTAACGAGCAAGAAGATCAGGGCCAGGTGGGATTCTCTTGTTGAAGGATTCGGCTCCGAGATTAATGTTTTGGTTGACTCGGATGTTGGTGATCTGAAGAAGGCTGACCTGAGGGTGGGCTCCATCATCGAGCGGTTTCGCTCGGGCCGGATGAATTATATCGCCGGGGGCGGGGGCTTGTACGGTAAACCCACATTGAGGGATGAGGTCGATGAGTTCTGGGGCTACGGCCAGAAAACCCTCTCAGACTATTGAATCTTCATGTAGTGGTATGTGGGTTCAGTTTTTTATCTCATAAAACAAGAGTTTTATGTCTGGATAATATCTCCTCCCGCCTCCCTGATAAGTTCCTTCTTTTTTTCATGGAATATTGAATCCCAGAATACAGGGTAACTCAACTCCTTACAGTAGCTCATCTCGTGATAGGGGTTGATGTCAACGACATTGATTTTTTGGACACCCGGGTTGTTTCTCAGCCAATCCGGGGCCCAAGCAGGGCTTGCTTGAATTTTTAGAGTCACCTTAAAGCCTGCCTGTTCTGCCTGAGATATTTTAGCATCAAGCTTTGACCAATCATAGACTCCCTCCTCTGGTTCAATCTCAAACCACCTAGCCCCGGTAAGAACCCCAACAACACCCGGATTGTTGATGATCTCAGGGGGAATGGGGTCTGTAGAATCCCACATCGCATAAGAGCCGTCGGTGTAGTTATATTCCGCTAACGTTATCCCTGCTGATAGAATCAATAAACAGATACTGGTTAGGGGCACAGATAGCATCGACCGCCAACTAGGTTTCTTAGTCCTCATCTTGTTTATATGATTAGTGTTAAATGTTACTTAAATTCGGAGGAGGAAAAGAGGTTTGCGGGGCTGAGCAAATTTGGACGAAGTGAACTGCACGTGAGCTTAGTTGATTGATGCATTTTAATCTCTCCATTTTAGTGCAATGTTGCGAAGGTAAAATTTAGAGTTGAGTTCTCGCTAATTCCCCATATTTTTGGTGGAAATTTGTTTTAAGACATCATAAACAATTATTGTAGATATTATCGTTCCCATGAATGTTAATGAAAGATAAGTGATTGCCAGGATTCCTGTGCTTATGTCTGGTATAAGGCAGGCTATATTTACTGTTATAACTGTTATTACCATAAACTTAATAAGATCCGTGATTGAATAGGAATCTTCCTTCAGTGTATTTATTTCTGTTGTTGTTTTATTTGATTTAATTAGTAGTAGTATTGAAATTACATAAAAAGAGATTATTGAGGTATAAGATGCTATTGCGGTCGGTATTCTTTCTGGAAGAAGATAAAAGAAGGTTGCAACATACAGGAGAAATAGATAAATCGTCAATAGTATAAAACCTGTGTTCCCCAAGTCCAGAGATGTTAAATCTGCTTCTTTTGTTAAATAACAGAGTCCTGAGATTATTAACAAGGTTCCAATCAACGAACAGTTTGCAGATACCGGATCAAACCCATTCCCCTTTGCTATGAAGGTGCTTATCAAGATCAGAAATAGGGTTATCAGAACAGTCTTTCTGGTTGTTTTTATTAAAATCGGTTCGTGCCCGGTAAGCACTTTTCTGGTTAATATTTCGAAGACAAGAATTGGAAGGATGAAAGACATTACCGGATGCCAGAAGAATACCAGAACAAGAAATTCAGGTATCGCAATCCCGAAAAACGTTCCAAACCCAGGTCCTGCGGAAGATTCCATATAGCCAGCCCACAAAACCTTAGTTATCCATGATTCATATAACCCAAAAAGTACCCCAAAAAGATATAATTGAGAAATAGTTATTCTTTTGCTTTTCAGAGCAATCCAGAGAAAAAACAAGACATGACCCAGATAAAGCGGAAAAGTAAGCAGGACTCCCCAACCATTAATAAACCAAATTTGAGAAGCCCCGGAGAAGACTTCAGCAAAAAGCATTGACAAGCATCCGATCAATAATATAGGAAATAGTTTACGCATAATATCATTTATTAATTAGACATTAAAATTGTGATTGCGCAAATTGGTGGAAACTCAATTGTGTATAACGTATTGGCTTATGAGAACTTTGCGAAGTGAAACGGAGCAAATTTCCCCGGAGGGCGTAGCGGAGTGCAACGATGCTGAAGGAAAATTTTAGAGTCTGCCCCCGAGCGTTTTATAAAAATTCTGTGTTAGCAGGCAATAGTTTAAAAGGAAGCCCCCGCCCGCTGAACAAATTTAACCATATTCATCACACTGCTTTGTAAATAGTGAGTAAAGCAAGGAGTATAATAACAACTGAAAGCCCAATTTCTAGCCATTTTGGTTTAGTTTTTAATGATAGTCTACTTCCTATTCTTGCACCAACTATTGATCCAACAAGAACAGACAATGCAGGTAACCAGATTATATTTCCACGATGCCAATATATGAGGATAGCAAAAAATGCTGTGAATATTGTTACAAACAATGAGGTAGCAACTGCTTTATGTATATCTAATTTCATAGCCCTCAAAAAAGGAGGGAAGAGGGATCCACCGCTGCCACCACGTAGACCTGTGATTAAATTTAAAAAAAATGAAACCCCCACTATATTATATCTGTTCGGATTGATTTTTTTTGACAACGTAGGCGCTATCTTGTCTAGATAAATTGCTAAGACGGTTATTATAGCAGTTATCACAAAAAGGATTGCTAATGCAAGATTTGAAATCAATCCAACAAAAAATGCCCCAGTTATAGATCCTAGTGTTCCACCAATAATGACATAAAGCGCAATTTTTTTATTTATATTTTTTCGGTGTGTAATCGCGCCTACTAAAGATGAGAAAGGTATGACAAAGAGGTTGATTCCGAAAGCAGTTATCAAGGGAAGTCCTGCAAGGTTAAGTAAAGGGATTCTAACTGAACCACCACCAATTCCGAAAATCCCACTCATAAGACCTGCTATGAGTCCAATGCAAAGATAAATGCCTATTAATGTAATTTCTATCATAATTATTAACTCAGATTATATTCTCTTGTTTTGGTTCTTCTCCAAATTTAGGATGGATTAATGGGGTAAAATTCCAACGAAGTCTACCCTTTTGTCGGAAATGGATTTGTTATATTAAAACGATGTGGCTGAACCCTCTGGGTTCAGACACGTGTCTGAGGCGAAGCCTCAGCCACATGAGGTTTCTGCAGACTTCCCACATCCCCCATCACCCTCAGATATTAAAATGATGGGAAATGCAGGGAGGGTGGAAATCCCACCGCCGTTTGCTGTTTTTCCTCATTAATATTACTATCCTCCAACATTAGATAGATGATAAGCGAATACTTAGTTACCTATTGATCTTACGAAATATTTCTCCCTAAAAGTGGAGAAGAGCCCTTGTTTTTAATTTTTCTGAGAAGTTTTTCTGGTTTAAATTCTTCAACAATAGCATTATATCCTCCTTCTAAGATACGCACATTCTCGTAATCGTGCGCTCTCAAATATAGGTATACTATCGTTGACCTTACACCACCTGAGCAAAAAATCCCTATAGGTTTATCTTTCGGGATTTTTTTTAGCTTATCTGGAATTTCAGTAATGGGTATGTGTAACACAGGCATATGATGAATAAGTTTAAAAGATAACGTATCGTGTTCCTCTGTAGAACGGACATCTAAAAATAATGCATTGTCTTTTGAGAAGTGATCATTTGCTTTTATTTTGTGTTTTCCACTACCAAAGAATTCAAATGTCATTGATTTCATTATATTTTCTATTTTTTTCATAGTGTTATGCCTTAAGATTTTATTATTTTCAAGATTTTCTTTACATTAGGATTTGAAACTTTATAATAAACGCTTTTTCCTTCCCTTCTTGATTCAACAATCCCCAAACTTTCAAGTTTTGCTAACTGAATTGAGACTGTTGACTGTGTTCTTTTTGTAAATGGAACGATTTCGCAAACACATTTTTCTCCACTGAGGAGAAACTCAACTATCTTCAACCGGGTTTCGTCACACAGTGCTTTGAATATTTTTAGTGATTCTCTCATATTCATATATTGATATTCATCAATATATATGAAGTTAACGGTTATGCCAAGAAAAAGTGCCGAAGACACAAAGCGGGGCTGCCCATAATTTTAATTTCTAGCGAGGGAGTAAATT
>NJEG01000043.1 GCA_002254565.1 Candidatus Altarchaeales archaeon ex4484_2
TGATTGCAGGTAGATATATATCCTAGTTTTACCTTATCTAATCTATGGGGGGTTTATGCTGGATGGAAAAAAAGGCATTGATTGTTTTGTTGCTGGCATCTGTTGTATCCTTTGGTTATTCTGATCCAATTGATTCCATTCTTGGTTCATTTGAGAGCAGTTTAGCTCCTGAGATAGCTGCCCCAACCCACTGCTCCGTCGGATGCACTAAAGTAGGCGGTGAAGACAGGATACTCTACTGTGCGGGAGAGGATCTCTTGCGGTGTTTTCAGGCTGCCGGTTCGCTCTGTGGGGGATATACTGACTGCGGGAAATCAGGTGAGGAATGCGTTAGCTGCTGCAGCGAGTATTGCTCGAAGAGGGGGATTAACGCCTACCTGAGTTCTCTAGAGTCTCCGCCGGATTTAGCCACAATAAACAGTGTCATCGCTAAATGCGAGAAATCATGCAGGAGCGCGTGCGCGCAAAACGCGAACATACACGCGATTATTGAGTTAATAAGAAACTCGGTCATTATAATAGCTGCGGTAATCCTTGTCTTCTGCGGCTTTAAGTTCATCTTATCCACCAGCCCTTACTCAAGAGACCAGGCAAAGAAGTGCATCATAATGGTAGTCATAGCCCTATTAATCCTCGGATTAGCCTTCCCGGGTGTTGATTTATTCTATAAGCCAACCGAGGAGAAGCCTAAAATAAACCCCTACATCGATGTGCTGGATGCAGAGCGTTCCGTGAAGAACGTTCCCAGAATGTTCGATTTACTGTACCTGCAATTCAGGAGCGGGTGGCTTCCAGAAGGTGGTGAATTATATGACGTAAAACTGAATATCACATGTCTGGAAAGAGAAGGTAATTCTCTCTGGGGGCCCTGCAAGATGAGTGCTGTGAAGGCTATAGGCAACATGGGTGCTGGTGAGATAAGAGAGTATCCAAAGTCAGAGTTCTGTCCGGGGTGCTTTAATTTCAGGGCGAATTTCTCGTCAAAGAATGGTTCATGGACCTATGATTTTATCTGCGATAAGGGCAAATCCAAGAAGTGCCACATAGTCAGGATGCGTGTTAGCGGGCCCGGCGGCGGTGATGGGACTACAACAACCACACCCCCACCCGACTGCAGCACCTACACAAGCAGGGAGGAGTGTGAAGCCGGAGGATTATGCTGGTGGGATGGTAACCCGATCGGTGCAGGAGAATGCAAGTCCTGCACGTTGATTAACAGCTGCGTTGACTACCCCGTCAGGGGACTTGATGTAGAACCAAACGATGAATGGATGTATGAAGGCGGAGTATGTCCACTGTGCATGAGGAACCCCTGCAAAATCAACGATAAATGCACGCTGGGCACAGACTGGCCTATCTCCCACACTATTACAGAATGTCCATCCTGCACTGGGTACTGGTATTGGCGATATACCCCCTACAAGTGTTTCAGCTGCGATGACATCGAGAAATGCTGCCCGGATCTCTTTAACGGAGTTGATGAGTGCTCTGATTACGAGATACCGTCTTCATGCCAGTGCGATACCTGTCTGTCAGATAACTGCTGGACCGGGGACCATGTTGACATCAGGGTTACGCCAAAAGAAGGTACACCTGTGCAGGAAGGTAGTTTGTTGACTATTACGTGCGCGGACCTGACTGTTACAGGTGAATTTGTTGCTGTTGATGATAGAACAGCAATTTTTAGGATAACAAGAGAGGATCTTGAAAAGCTTGAAGATAAGGGGTGCAGGGTAAATGTATTATGAGGAGATAAAGAAGTCGGTCACTGGAGGTGTAGATGACCCAGGCGAGCGATACAGGAGGGAGAAACGAAGAAACCGGATGCTAAGGTTTACCCTCCTAATCGGGTTTGTTACGGTGGTTATTTTGGTTTATTGCCTATGGAGTCCAAATGAAGGGGGGCATGAATTGAACGCAGGCAGCAATATGTCTGAGGGAGGGTATTCACATCCGAACAACAGAACCTTCCTGGTTCATGGAAGCACAAGAGGGGATTACAGTAATACCTCCTTCGTGGACGGGCTAACGCATGCGCTTGGAGTCTATGGAGTGTATGTCCTGGAGACGGGGCTTGGTGTAGGTGAATGCTATTCATTGAGTGTTTCATGGGATGGTGATGATGATTACGTGAACGTGAAGAAATTAACTGCATATGATGGCGGCTGCGCGTCCATGTCGGATTTATTAGATGAGACCAGAATAAAGACTGAGTCCTTGGTTAATATCCGCTGTCCGTCCGGGAGATGCTGCTTCTGTGGCAGTAAAAGAGTTGAGTTAGAGACCTTCGGTGTTGGATACACGGGTATGAATAAGTCTTCTATGGTTTTGGAGGTTGAGGTGATGGAAGATGTTTAGGTTAAAGAGATGTGGGGGGAGGATTTTTGCGTTAATATCCCTTTATTTATTGCTTTCCCTGCCTGTGGCGTTTGCTTATGATGTAGCGAATTTCAGGTGTGAGGAATACAAGGGGTCTGGGGTGCTGGCTAAGGGCTCTATTGTAGAGTATTGCACTGGGCCGTCGAACATTTTGCAGGGGACTGAGGGCCGCAAGATGTTCTTTCTCTACGCTTATCTGGGGAGCAAGACCGAGATTGTTTTAGAGTATGATGTTGATGGCGGGGGAGGTAGCTGTGACTCCTATATCAACTTGCAGGAGGAGGGGGGTATGCAGCTTGATCCGGGTAAGATAACCATTTCCAGCGACGGCGCCTTTGCCTTGTTATGTGATGGAAGCTGGCTTAACGTGCGACCCACTGATGATACGTCGGTGCTGCCGCACGGTGACTGTGATGCACTGATTAATGACAGGTATGGTATGGAGAGGGTCATAGATTACGTCGCTCATTTAGAGGGGAACGAGCCTATTGAGAAAGACCTGGATGAGATAGAGGGAGGCGGAAACCATCTGCTGCTTATTACCTCTGCCATTACGGGGGCGACCGCCGGGTTCGCGGTTATGTGCGATATCCCCGGCACCCCTGGATCAGGTTATGTTCCGCCTGAGGCTGGGGTGTGCCAGACCTGCGGAGGAAAGGTAGAGTACTCATCATTCCGGATTGTTCAGGCAACACCCGAGGAGGTGGAGGAATACAACCTTGGCTATGATAAGGATACACCTAAATGGAGGCACCTGATAGAGATAACGAAGGAGTGCGAGTTGAAAGGGGAGCGGTTTATATTAGAGCGGGTAGAGATGTGGGATGCTTATAGGATGCAGACTAACTTTGAAGAGGTCTTGTTTCCGCTTGATTCACCTCAAAAACATATCGGGTCAAGATATTACTTTCTGCATGATGTAGGGAATATGGATGATGGTTACATAAAAACAGGCGAGTTATTACGGATATGTGTTGATGAAGGCTACAGAAACAAGGGTCTTGCAAGTGTATTCAATGAGCTGACAATAGCTAATCTGTTGTCTCATGGTGCGGAGGAGATATATGTTGGGATTGTGATGGGTGAGGGGGGATCAATAGAGGAGAGAGCGAATCCTTATGTTGGTAAGACTCTTAAGAATCTCAGGTTCGCTCCGACAGAGGATATGAGCAACTACATTAATGGTAAAGGGATTCTGTGGAATATCCTGAAATCAACCTACAACGACTACTACTTCCTGGAGATTGTGATTAAGGGCACACCCGATAGGTATATTCTCTTCATAGAGGACGAGAACGGCTTCTTCATTGAGGGAAAGGATTTCTATGAAACGACCTTCAATGGGAAGACTGAGGGGCAGGTTAAACAAATCATCAGTGATTTCGAGCACGGGGATAGGAACAGGAATATCTGGGGTCAGGTGGAATATGAAGCAAAAGACATACTCTACCTTAAGACAAACATCCTGGACAAAACCGTGGCTGAACCATGTGTCTGCTCCTCAATGAGCATCAGTAACGTGCAGGTAACCGAGGTCGGATCAGGCAAGTGGGAGATAACCTTCAATTATGAAGGGAAAGCAAGGAAAATCATCTACTACAGCAGGGATGCGAACACCTTCTTCCCTCCTGAACTGGGAAGCGGCTACGACGTGTACTACGAGAGGCTTTTCAGGGGTACTCCAGAATCGCAGGTTTTATATGATATGACACCCAAAACAAAGCTGGAGGTTATCAAGAATCTGAAGGTTGGCGGCCGGTATGCGGTATTCAGCCGATGGGATTACATGACACACAAGCATGAGCTTGCACCATCCCTCCTCGGGTTGGAGGAGGTTTCGAGAACGGAATACAGCGACGGCTGGCTGGGCCATGTATGCGAAAAGGTTAATGAAATCCCAGATGAGCTGTTGCTAAAAATCCTTGAAAATATTTATCCGCACGCAGAGGAGGCGTACAGGGCAAGGAATGGTCTGGCAACCGTTTCACCAAATGTTGATGATAACGTGAATATCTTTGAGGGCGCGCTTGAGTCGATTAGAAGCAACCTGGGGGATTTCACTGATGAGCAGAAAAAGTTTATCGTGGATTCCCTTGAGACTGACATAATAAAAAACTGTCCGCTACCTAAGGAAATGCCTGCGCTTATCCCGGAGGAAGTTGATCGTCTCCTCCTGGAGACCGTGAATAAATTCTGTGAATTCCAGGAGAGGGCTGCGGTGCCGGATGTTACGCCGATATGCACTGGAGGGGGCTGCTACAGGACCTCGGAGCCTCTCACAAAAGAAAGCCTTGATGTGGTAATCAACGGGGAATTAAGAGGTAATCTCATCGAGGTAACAGAGGGTATCGTGAACGACATACTGGAGGAACTCAGGGCGGAGGATCCAAACTTCAAGGGAGAGTTTGCTATAGTATA
Organism: Candidatus Altarchaeales archaeon ex4484_2; assembly: GCA_002254565.1. Taxonomy (GTDB): domain Archaea; phylum Altiarchaeota; class Altiarchaeia; order IMC4; family QMZM01; genus EX4484-2. Next base: position 4,798 of record NJEG01000043.1, read on the forward strand.
CGGCGGGAGTTCCTCCTACGGGTACACCCTGGACGGGGAGAAGGCATCAATAAACTTCAATAGCGTCGTCAAAGACCTTGACTATCTTGTTATCCTTTCAGAGGATTTGCCGAAGAATAAAAGGGGTGATATCCAGAATATGGTGACAAGCAGATTATTTGATCTTAGAAACACGTTGTTTGATGGGAGAGATATCTATCCTGATAACGTGATGTTTGACGGCACATTCAGGGAGATTGTTGAGAGGCTGGATGCACGTAATCGCATCCTCATGACCAAAAACATTTTCATCGGCCCATCTGCTTTACTGGCGGATATACGGGAGCAGTTCCCGGAACTGAAGATCACGCCGGATGTTATGGGGACAGGGCTGGGGAAGATCATTGACGGATCGCTTGGAGCTGAATTTTATGCGAAACAGGGAGAATACGGTAAGGCGTGTAAGAGGCTGGCTCAAGCAGCTAACGTGATGAACGATAAGGAGTTGACGTCAGAGATAATCACAGAATACATAAATCACCCGGCTGACATGAAAGGCACCTACGACCATTATCTACCACTGATTAGGGATAAAATCAAGGAATTTGTTTCACTGCTTGAGGTACAACACAAGATAAAGGCCATAAATCGTCGCGTGGAATACTATAAAAGAATCAACAAAGAGATTATCGGAGAGCTTAAGAAACAGTATTATCTTGATGGGGTGGATGTGCATCTGCTTGTTGACTTGGATGATAAACTAAAGGACATGTTGCGTGAGTTAGAAGACGACACTATCCTGATCGAGCCGGAGGATAAAGCTAAGGTCAAGTCGATAATAGAGGCTACAAGAGATTATGTCCGGGAGTTGAGAATGGCTCCAGAGATTATCGACTACATGGGCTTGCCGGCTGAGGAGGTTGCGAGAAACAGGATAACTCATTTCAACGCACTACTTGAAGAGTTTAACAGAGTATATTATGATGATTACATTGAGGTATTGTCTGAGGGGGGGGAGATAGCGGAAAAATACAAGGAACTTGTTGATGCCGGCAAGCTGGAGCCAACCCAAGAAATAGTGGAGTCAGAGGAGAGCTGGGTTGAGGCAATAGAGAAGAACATAGAGATCGCGGATAAGCTGGACAGGCAACATGACAGCGAGTACTCAGGGTATGGGCGCAAGGTGAGGGGTGAGGCAATTAAAAAACTGAGGGATATCGGGCGGAGTAAATACGCCAGGTACGGTTCAATAGCCGGGCTTGTGTTGAGCGTGCTCTCTATGGAGGCAGGGGAGAGACTTAATGCAGCGGGATACGATAACAGAGACATCTACCTTACGAAGATAGGCTTTTACATGCACATTGGGGGTCTAGTGGTGACGTTAGCATTCATTGCACCCTTCCTGCTTGCAGCAATACGGGCGATTTGTACCATGAATCTCCCTCTCTTGATTGTTATTGCAGCCGGAGCCATGGTATGCTATTGGGCAATAGAGTTGATTATATCAACTGCTGACTATCTCGTATGCGAGATGGAGTGGAGCAAGAAGGTGGGCATAGGCACCTACTCCCTTTATGAGCTTTTGTGCACAGCTCCCATCATCCACGTGAAACTCAACGACGCCTCCGGAAACACAATATGCGATTACACGGACAGGTGGAGCGGCCAGAGAGAGATAGCCTGCCCCTGAAGAAACACACACGATGGGATAACAGGAACAGATATATAATCTGGGATTTTAATAATGTTACAGTGGTTTGTTGTGTTGGAAAGAGAGGATGTTTGATCGGGGGTTTGTGGTCGGGTTGATTCTGTTGTTGGTTATTGGTTCCGTTGCAGCTGAGGTCTACACGGATTTGAGTTATGGAAGTGATCCCTATCAGAAACTTGATCTTTATGTTCCCGAGGGTGATCCTAAGCCTCTTGTTGTTTACATCCATGGGGGTGGTTTTTTGTGGGGTGATAAGGGTGATGAGACTCCTCTTTATTTCTCCGGTCTTCTTAATGAGCGGGGTTATGCTTTTGCTTCTATTAATTACAGGCTTATGGAGGGTTTTCCTGCCCCAACTGATGATGTCAGTAGTGCTGTGAGCTGGCTTAAGGATCATTATGAGGAGTATGGTTATACTAAGGAGTTTGCTATTATAGGGGCGTCGGCGGGAGGTCATCTGTCTTCTTTTTATGGGACGACCGAGGGAAGTTCAGTTGATGCGGTTATTGATATATCTGGTGTGACGAATTTATATTCTCTGGCCGAGTATTGTAGGGATCATCCTTTGGGTTGCTGGGATTGTATTTACTGGGGGTGTGGTTCTGTACCTAGCCAATATAATAATGTTTTAGATATGCTTTTGGGTTGTAATCCTCTTGAGTCTGCTTCTTGCGAGCAGAAGGCATTAAGGTATAGTGCTGTGGGTCATGCTAGTTCTGATGATCCTCCTTTTCTTGTGATGCATGGGGATGCTGATGTTATTGTTCCCTATTATCAGGGTTTGGAGTTACATGAGGCGCTTAGTAATGCGGGCGGGGATTCTACCTTGGTTATTCCGGAGGGTTATGGTCATGCGTTCACTTTTTTTTATGATGTGAATGATCCGTATACCCGGACTTTTCTTGGTTTTCTAACTATGCATTTGGGTGATTCAGATCCCTGTGAGAGTGTTGGCGGTAAATGCATGGAACAAGAATGTAGTGAATATACTGATTGCAAGCCGATTGCAGACGGGGTCTGCAATTCAGGCTACTGTTGTTTGGGAGATTGCTCTGGAGGCGGTGATGGTGACGGTGACGATGACGGTGACGGTGACGATGACGGGGATAGTGACGGTGACGGTGACGATGACGGGGATAGTGACGGTGACGGTGACGATGACGGGGATAGTGACGATGACGGTGACGGTGACAAAGTCGTACACTGCACCTGCACTTGTAAAACAAAGGAGGGTTCTGTTGAGATTGAGGAGGTTAGCTTAGGTGAGGAGAACTGTCTTGCGAAGTGTGGCGGCGTCTGCGGGGGACTGGCATCCTGCGGGCTGGCAGATGAAGACTGTGATGAATGCTGTAACACCTTCTGTGAATCAACCGATAACAGCTTCAGCGGAAACAATGATGCAGTAGCCAGGTGCAAGCAGGTCTGCAAAGGTAAATGCAGATTCAACATCAGCATAACAGATATATACAAGGCTATAATGCTGGCATCCATCATACTAGGTGCTTTGATTTTCGCCGTATGTGGTATCAGGTTTATTCTAGCAGATGATGTGGAGACGAAGGAGAAGTCGAAGAGATGCCTGATCTACGTGATCGCGGGGTTGATTATCATAGGCGCAGCTGTTATGCTGGTTGACCTTATCTGGGAGCCTGGTCTCATCAGCGACAGACCTGACTGCGTGGAAGCGGGCGGTAAATGCATGGAAAAACCCTGCAGCTCATACGATGACTGCACCACAGTCTCCGGAACCTGCGAGTCAGGCTACTGCTGCACGGGAGAATGCACTGGAGGCGGTGACATTGAGGTAGATGTCAGAGTGGATTTGTTTACGCCATGATATCCAAATTCAATGATTAATATTAATAGAGGGTATGTGAATGAAAAAAACATTTTGGTTGATGGTTGCGGTATTATTTTTCGGCTGTAATCCGGTATCTGCCCAGGGTTGGGGTTGGCTCTGTGATGAATGTCGGGCTGAGCTCTGTGAGGGTTTGCCGTATACCTGTGATGCTTCAGGTCTTGGGCTTGGGGATCTGTGTGTTGCTAAGGGTTTTGATTATGGAACATGTGATGGCAAAACCGATGAGGGGGGATACTGTTTTAGGTGCAGTGGCGGATGCGAGGATGTTGGTGTAGGAGGCTCATGCGGTACCGTAACCTGCACTGCCGACACCGGAACCTACTGCTGCAGGGATCCGTTAGGTATTGATAGTCTTGAGGAATATAGGTGTATGTATAAAGGCTTTGACTGCGGATGCTGCGGGGGTCCTGTGGGTAGCGGCTCATGCATCCGGAAAGTCACAGGTACTGTAACAAATAAGGGTGAAACGACAGAAACCCACATGACAGAGTTTTATATAGCTAAAGACATGAAATGTGAGCCGGAGCCAGCGGAATCTGATTTCACAGAGATTACCGCCTCCTGCGTCGAGTTCGATTATGGTCATGGAGAACTCACCATGACTGTTGATGGAGGCGAGACCAAAACAGTGAAATGCACCAGCCTGGATGAACTACCTCCAGAAGATACGGGACCGCACTGCGTGAAGTTTAAGTGGGGGGATAATATCGCCCTTGCAGAATACGGCGCTACTGGTGAGCTCACATGCGACAGCTGCGAGAGCTGCACTGAGGCGATCAGGAACGCTAAGAAGGGGGATGTTGTGCAACTAACTAAGGACATCGACGGTTATGGTGGTGCCAGATGTATAGACTGGAAGAGTAATGGTGTGACGTTCGATTGCGGGGATCATCACATCGCTGCCAAACCAAATAATAATTTAGGAATTTATATGGTTAACAGAGAGAACAATGTTATCCGGAACTGTAAACTTATTAACTTTTCTTTTGGAATTACTCTTGAATCCTCCCATAGGAATAACATAATAAACAACGAGTTATCAGCAACTGAACCAGATAGGGAGGTCGGCATTAGCCTCCTCAAATCCAATCGCAACCTGATAGAGGGAAACCACATCAGGGCTTTAGGGGAGGATCTGGTGGACTACGTCAAAAAAAACTAATGTAAGAGGCTTACCTCCTTTTTGGTGAGGTGGGGAAGGGATGGATAAAACAAGATTCTTTAACACCTAAGCCCTAATCTATTACATAATGAACCTCAGCGAAAAACTACACTCCAGAGAAAAACAACTGAAAAAAAGCATCAACAACACAGAAGGCGTTATATCAGCCTACATATTCGGCTCAATAGCCGAGGGAAGAGAAACAAAACTTAGCGACATAGACTTCGCCTTCTACCTTGACGAATCACTAACCAAAGAAAAAAAAACAGAGATAAAACTCAAACTAATAAACGACCTATCCCAGATCATGGGAACAGACAACATAGACGTTATCATAATGAACAACGCCCCAACCACCCTCAAATACAATGCACTGAAATCCGGGAAACTAATAACCTCAACCCAAGAAACAAAAAGAGTGATGTTCGAAGCCAAAACCCTATCACAATACCTGGACAGAAAATACTACACCGAAAAACACACAAGAAAAGCAATAAACCGGATAATCCAAAAAGGACTAACATGAAAAAAGAAATAATATCAAAACTAGAGCAACTCAGCGAATACATGAAAATACTCAGGGAATACCAGCAACATCCCATAGAAGAGATACGAGACAATAAAACACTAAAAGCAGCAGTGGAGAGATACATGCAGGTCTCCCTGGAATGCATCCTCGACGTCGGCGAAATCATCATCTCCAAAGAAGGTCTTGGAAAACCCGAAAGCTACAGGGAAGTGATACAAATCCTAGGTGAAAACAACATAATACCCAAAGAATTCGCAGAAAAATTCGCCCCAGCAGCAGGATTCAGGAACATTCTAGTCCACGCCTACTCAAAAATCGACGTAGATGAACTATACAACAACCTCCAAACCCGGCTAGACGACTTCGAAGAATTCGCGAAACACATAGCAAAACACCTCAAGTGAGGAATAAAACCGTGAAAGAAGAGGCCTGGAGAAAATCACAGGGTTTAGAGATGACTTAGTTGAGTTTGATGTAAACTTGTTATACATGTAAACAAAATTACATAACATGGAAACCAAGAACGTCAGTATCAGAGGCGTAAGGAAACCAGTGTGGAAAAACTTTAGAGCCCACGTAGTGAAAAACGAGATAGAAATGGGAGAAGCCACCACCGAAGCCCTGAAACTCTACCTCAAAAAGAAAAAAAACACAAGCCAAGACACAGATTCCTAGACCTCAAACCAGTCGACTTCGGACCAGGAAACGAAAACCTAAGCAACAAAATAGATGAAATACTCCACGGAGAAAAAAAACAACAGTCCTATCCATCGCAGGCTCCGACCCCTCAGGAGGAGCGGGAATACAGCAAGACCTTAAAACATTCACCCACTTCAAGATACATGCAGCAACAACCATCACCGCAGTAACAGCCCAAAACACCTGCGAAGTCAAAGACTACCTGATTCTGCCACCTGACCTGATAGAGAAACAAATAGATGCGGTAATGGGGGACCTAAACGTTAAAGCAGCTAAGACGGGGATGCTGGCTAACGCGGAAGTGATAAAGCTGGTCAGGAAAAAAATAAAAGAATATAAAATAAAAAATTTGGTGGTGGACCCTGTTATGGTAGCGACCTCAGGGGATGCGCTCCTGGATGAAAAAGCAATAAGCGAGATGAGAGAGCTTATATCTATTGCAAGAATCAGCACACCCAACATCCATGAGGCAGAAATCCTATCCGGTGTAGAGATTAAAACAATAAATGATATGCAAAGAGCAGCATATGAGCTCGGCAATACGGTGGTTAAAGGCGGGCACCTGGATGCGGTGGATGTTCTCAGCTACAACGGGGAAATAATTCTCTATAAAAGCAGAATAGGCAGAAAAAAAATAAAGCTGCACGGGGCTGGGTGTGCTTTCTCTGCTGCAATAGCAGCATCGCTTGCGAAAGAAAAAAATGTTCCTGAGGCGGTGGCTGAAGCCAAGAAATACGTTGACTCCGCGATAGAGAGGTACCTGAGGGTTGGGCAAGGTTCCTACATCCTGGACACGGGAGGCATTAAACTAAGCGAGACAGTAGAGGATGAACGGAAAAAAGGTGTGCTGGATAATATTGAGAAAGCAATCAACAACCTCACAGCAAATCCACAAGCTTACAGGCTGGTTCCCGAAGTCGGCTCTAACATCGCGATGGCGTTGCCTGGGGCTAAAAAACTGGATGAGACAGCTGGCTTAAGCGGGAGAATGGTTAAGGCAGAAAGACAGGTGATTCCAGCCGGGATTGTGAGATTCGGGGGCTCATCACACATGGCCCGGGTGGTGTTGAAGGCGATGGAGTATAATAAAGAAAAGAGAGCTGCCATGAACATCAAGTACACCCCCGAAATAGTGGATGCCTGCCGGGAACTGGGTTACATAATCTCCACATTCGATAGAAAAAAAGAGCCTCCCTCTACAGGAACCATGGAGTGGGGCACCTCCAAGGCGATAAAGGAAGCAGGAGAGTTCCCTGATGTAATCTTCGATGAAGGCGGCAGAGGCAGGGAAGCTATGGTGCGAGTTCTAGGTGGTGATGCGGTTGAGGTGAAAAACAAAGCACTGGAGATAGCTGAAATATTAAAATAGACTACTAAGTTCATATAGCAGATGAAAAAAAATGACGAAAGATGAAGTTATCGAGGTATTAAGAAACGAACTTCCGTATCTAAAATTCAATTATGGGGTAAAGAAGATAGCTATATTCGGCTCCCTCGCTAGAGGAACAGAGAGGGAAGAAAGTGACATAGACCTCCTGATAGAGTTTGAAAAACCGATAGGCCTTAAATTCATAGACTTTGCAGACTACATCGAGAAACTCTTAGATAGAAAAATAGACATCCTAACCCCTGAAGGTGTGAAGGCTATAAGAATTAAACAAGTTGCTGAAGATATCAGGGAGGGTATGGTATATGTCTAAACGAGGAGACATAGAATCTCTTGAAGATATCCAGGAAGCAACAAGAAGGATAGGGATATACATAAAAAAAACAGATTACGGTGGATTTCTGGAGGACATAAAAACCCAGGATGCCATAGTCCGCAATCTCGAAATTATTGGAGAAGCAACAAAAAATATTTCAGATAATTTTAAAGAAAAATATCCACAGATTCCATGGAAAAAATTAGCGGGATTAAGGGATAGGCTTATACACCACTACTTTGGCGTCAATTATGATATCGTCTGGGTCATAGTCAGGGAGGAACTACCAGAAATCATCTCACAGATTAAGGAGATATTGGATAACGAAGGAGATAAAAAATGAAATACACGGAAACCATAGAGCTAAAGGGGCACATCATTGATTCATTAATCCTGCCCAAGGTCCTGGATACCATAATGGAGATGGAGGGCAGCTTCGAGATACTCCAGCTTGACGTAGGGAAAACAAAAACCGACGAAAGCCACTGCCGGATAAAGGTTGAAGGCAGCAAAGAATTATTCAACGAACTCGAAATACTGGGGGCATTGTTACCGAAGAAAGAAGTCAAAACAGTGAAGGCGCCAAGGGATTCCGTATTACCTGATGAATTCTATGGCACAACAAATCATCCAACACACATTTACTTAAACGATGACTGGGTTCAGGTAGAGGATTTGGAGATGGACGCCGTTATAGTAGTGCAAGGAGACCGGGCCGTATGCAGGAGGCAAGGCCTGGTAAAGAAGGGAGAACGTGTTGTGGTGGGCTTGGACGGCATCAAGGTTGAGGCACCTGAGAGATCCAGAGAACCCGAGGACATCTTCGGTTTCATGACCTCACAGGTTTCACCCGAGAAGCCCATTAATGCCTACATACCTGATCTGGCCAGGGAGATGAAGAAGTTAAGGGATGATGGGGGGGCCATAGCCCACGTCGTGGGCACCGCAATAGCGCATACCGGCGCAGACAAGGCCTTCACAGAGCTCATAAAGATGGGCTACGTTCAGGCGCTTTTCACAGGCAACGGGTTCGCCACCATGGACATCGAGAAACAGCTCTACGGCACAACACTAGGCATGGATAAGAACACCGGCAGAGTGCTGAGAAGAGGATATAAAAGCCATCTGATGGCAATAAACGAGATGTGGAAAACAGGTGGGATAAAGAAGGCGGTAGAAGATGGCGTACTAACAGGTGGCGTACTCTATGAGTGTGTTAGAAACAACATACCCTATGTGATAGGAGGCTCCCTGAGAGATGACGGCCCGCTGCCTGATACCGTAACCAACGTTATGGAGGCACAGGACCTTATGCGGGAGTACATAAAAGACATAGACATGTGCATCATCTACGCAACAATGCTTCACGGCATAGCCGTAGGCAACATGCTCCCCTCAAAGGTCAAGACCGTGGCCATAGACATAAACCCGTACGTTGTAACCCGCCTACAGGATAGGGGCACCACCCAGGCTCTGGGGCTTGTAACCGATCCAGCAGTTCTCTTGCCCCTACTAGTCCAGGAAATCAAGAAACTGGAAAGATGAAGCCACTCTCCAGAGAACTTTGCCTGGTCTGTAAGGGAGCAAGGCTTCTATGCGGGGAAAGCTTTTGTCCGCTGCTCCAGAAGATAAGAATCCAGCAGCCTAGAGAAGAGAGACTATCTGATCTTGTGTACGGGAAATCACCCTCTGTTTTTGTGGGACACCACAGCTACCCCAACGTTTACGTGGGTCCAATGACCTCCCTAGACGATAAGCTGGCAGGTTCACTGGATGACCCCCATAAATGGTACGGTTCATCAATGAACGAGATAATAGAGCTGCGCTCCCTACTTCTAAGATCGAAAAAACGTCACATGGTAAAAGACAAAAACCACTTCACTGAGGAAGTGCAGGAAATAGCGTTGGCTTCAAAACCGGTTTACGTGGAAAACAAGTTCAAGAAGACACCCTCCTACAGCTTCTCTTTCTCATCCATCAACCAGCCAATGGGCCCCTCCGGTATGCTGGAGAAGCTATCGTTGGCTGAAAACCCCAGAATCCCAAAAAAGGTGGACAGGGTTGTTTCCGACGAGCTGAGGGCCGGAGAATCCCTCGTTGACCTCTACGGCCACAAATTCGATGTCTACTACCTCACCAGGATTTTCTCTTCAGGAGCATTAGGTTCCATGGATGATAGAAGGCTTGTTCCAACAAGATGGTCGATTACGGCAGTCGATGATATCATCTCCCGGGAACTGATGAAGGAGATAAGAACCTATCCCTCCATTAACGACATCATGCTGTACTCTAACACCTACCTGGACAACCACTTCCAGATACTTATGATTCCAGGAAGGTGGGAGTTCGAGCAGTTCGAGGCATGGGCGCCAAGAACCCTGTGGACTCTCTTGGCCTCTAAGCCGGTGATTATCCAGGAAAACGAACCATTCAGTGGAAGAACAACCTATGCAATGAAGCAGGGAGGTGGCTATTATGCATCCAGGTTTGCTGTAACCGAGTTCCTCCACCGGATAGGGAGGCAGGCCCGGGCTATAGTGTTCAGGGAAATCTCTGAGGGATATGTGGTGCCCGTAGGCGTCTGGGAGGTCAGGGAGAATGTCAGAGTGGCGCTGGGTAAAAAACCCGTGTGTTTCAAAACACTTGAGGGTGCATTAAATCATCTGAATGGGAGACTCAGGCTCCCCGTAAAAGACTATCTCAAAAGGAGCGAGGCATTAAGGCAGAAGAGGATTACTGATTTTATATAATCATATCTTCTTATTTAATACACTATTAATCCTAAAGATAATACCGGGAGAAAATGGAAATAAATCGGATAACAACAGGGATTACTGGCTTGGATAAATTGGTTGGAGGGGGTTTCCCGAAGGGATATTCTATTCTTGTTTCAGGGGCTCCTGGTACGGGTAAATCAATTTTTGGCCTAGGATATCTGTATGCTGGGGCCAGGGAGGATCAGAAGGGGATATATATCTCCCTCCTACAGAAGACCAGTGACTTACTGGATCAGGCGGGGATGTTCGGCTGGAACTTCAGGTCTTATATGGGTGAGGGAAAGATAGAGATGCTGGAGGTTGATACCACTCAATTCGATATCTCCAAGCTACTTAATGCTGTGAAAAAAGGAGGTTATGAGAGGGTAGTCATAGACTCTCTATCGCACATATCCCTTCACCCAATACCGTGGCAGGACATTAGCATCACATACTCTGCTATCAGAGATATTGAGGCTATCATCCCGGACCCGAAGCATCCGCTGGTGGCCTCAAGGATTCTGACCGAGACCTTTCTCACGAAGTTGAAGAAGATAGGCACCACCTCTATTATCATCTCAGAGTCTGGAGATATCAGAAACTTTGAGATGGATACTCTACCTGAATCCCTCACCGACGGGGTTCTAAACCTGAGATACGAGCTTACAGGGCCCGTAAAAGGCAGGAACCTGGTTATAAAGAAGATGCGCGCCACCAAACACAGTGAGGTAATACATCCCATAGAGTTTGTTGAGGGCTTGGGTATTAAAGTATTAGAGCCCTAAAACAGGTTATCTCCTCCTTCTTTTCTTGAAGAATATGGTGAAAAGCACCAGCACCGGGAAGATTTCCAGCCTACCAACCCACATCAGCAGCAGGAGTGTTATTTTACCTGAGTCAGGCATCCTGAACCAGTCATCGTTGGTTACTGTCTCACCCTCAGCGTTTTCTATAAAAAGAGGTATGCTGCAGGGGCCTACGTTGCTTATGGCTGAGAGGGAGGCGGATGCCGACTCATATCCTCCATAACCCATTGCCGTCAGAATAAAAGCCCCTACGAAGGTTATGAGCAGGTATGTGGTAAAAAAGGCAAATACGTAGGTTATCTCATCGTAGTCGATGGTGTTATCCCCTACCGTAAGCCTCAACATAACGCTTTTGGGCAGGGTGAATCTCTTAATTGAATAAACAAGGGCCTTAACAATAACCACAGCCCTCAACATCTTAACACCGCTTCCGGTTGAACCATAACTCCCTCCTATAAGCATCAGGAGGAGCAGGATGGTCTGTGTTGGTACCGGCCAGCCGGCTATGTCCGAGGTCCCGAAACCTGTTGTGGTTAATATGGAAACTGTCTGGAACAATGATATCCGGAGGCTGTTGAGGGCTCCCTCGTCTGCCAGGAAGACAATAAACAATATTGCTGTTGTCAATGAAACCAACAACAGCATGTATCTGAACTCGATGTTTCTGCTTATATGGCTTTTCTTACCCTCAAATGCCCTGTAGTGAATTATGAAACTAATCCCCCCAGCCATCATAAATAGTATTAGGATGAGTTCAACCATCGGGTTCTGGAAAAAGTAGATGCTCTCGGAGTGGGTGGAGAAGCCCCCTGTAGGCAAAGCGGTCATGGAATGGTTCAGGGCATCGAATAAGTCCATTCTATCCATTCCCACAAGAAAAAGGAGTATGGTGCATGCTATCGTATAAAGGATATAGATTTTCCGATACTGGGTTTAAGCTTCAGGCTGCCCACCTCGGAGGAATAATATTCAATAGCAGCCGTGCCCTCCCTTAGAAAAACTATCAGGGTCAAGACAATAATGCCGACCCCGCCAATCCACTGGGTGAAGCTTCTATAAAATAATATATCCTTTTTATCCTCCAAAAGGTTCTCCGGATATTCTATCATGGTCATGCCCGTGGTAGTCCAGCCGGACATGGATTCAAAGAAGGAATCTAAAGGACTCAGTGTACCGCTTAAAAAATAGGGGATTGCTCCAACGGCAGCAATCAGAATCCATCCCACCGAGACAGCCATCATTATGTGCTTGGTTTTTTTTTCATATTTACATGGTATCCTCCTGAAGAGCAGGTGGAACATGTACACCGTGAGAAAAGGCACAAGGAAAACCATAATCCTCTCAAAGAGAATTACTATGTCATTCCCCCTGAAATAAAGAAGAGTGAATACTACCGGTACCAGAAAGACAAAGGATGTCGCTCTGAGTATCTCGCTAAGCTCATGTAGTGCAACCCTTATGTCCTCTAAACTGGTTTTAAACATTTTATCCTGTAATTGGAGGATGCAATTATCTGGTATGAATGATATGAACTGGAATCAATTCTATTGTTTCTCTCTCCCCCCCCTCCACCTCAGAAATGATGTGAGAAGAATTATTATGGGGAATATCTCCAGCCTCCCAATCCACATCAACAGTATCAGGGTTATCTTACAGAGGGATGACATGCTAAACCATGCGACCGATGAAACATCTATCAATCCGACGTTGCCCATGGCTGACAGGCTCAGGAAAAAGGCGTGGAGTTCCTCAAAGCCAAGAGAGGTTATCACCAACCCACCAATCAATGCCACTATGAGATATGCTCCACATAAACCGAAGATGTGAACTATCTCCTCATACTCCAGGAAACGGTTGTTTATCCCAATCCTCAATACAGCACTCTTGGGGAGTGTGAGCTTATCGAAGCTGTGCTTCAATACCTTCAATACGATGATGAACCTGAGCAGTTTTATGCCGCCTGCAGTTGAGCCATAGATACCCCCTGTATACATCATAAGCATCAAAACACTCTGGGGTACCTGTATCCAACCACTGATGTCCCCTATGGAGAATCCTGTGCAGGTTATTGCAGCAACTGAATGGAAAAAAACACTCCTACCGATTTCCAGAGCATCTCCTGCATCATGGTATCCCCCAGCCAGATACATGAAGCATGTCACCAGTATAAGAGACAGGCCAAGTATACGAATCATGTACCTGAACTCGATGTTCCGGAAGAGTGTCATGTATTCCCCTTCAAAAATCCTCAAGTGTATCAAGAAACTTGTTGCACCCACAACCATGAATATAGCCACAACAAACTCTATCGCCGGGTTTTTATAGAAGCCTATGCTCTCCGCGTGGGTGGTGAATCCCCCAGTGGACAAAGTTGCAAAGGATATGTTTATGGAGTCGAAGACCGGAACGCCTAAGATAATCAACAAAACAATACATGCTATGGTATACATCGAGTAAATCTTCCATGTCTCTATTATTGTTCCCCTCACCATAGGCTTCAGCTTCTGCTTTCCCACCTCCTGGGCATAGTACTCCATGCTGACAGTTCCTTCACGCATAAAGACCACAAGGGCTAGGGCGACAACCCCTATGCCCCCCACCCACTGGCTCAGGCTCCTCAGAAATAGTATATCCTCCCTCACCTTCTCAGGGTTTTCTATCATGGTCATTCCTGTGGTAGTCCACCCAGACATGGACTCAAAGAAAGAGTCTAAGGGGCTCAGGGTCCCGCTTAAGAGGAAGGGCAGGGAGCCGACTAAGGGTATTATCAGCCAAGCTAGGGCCACGGATATTATAACGTGTTTCCTTCTGGTCTCCCTGATGGAGGTAACCCTCCTGAAAACCATGTGCAGGAGATACATAACAGTGGCGGGTACTATGAAAACATAAACCTGCTCCATCAGATGAAGCGGGTTGTATTCCCCAGCATAGATTACAGAGAAGACTGTTGGTATGAGGAATATCAATGACATAAGCCAGCATATCTCGCCCAAGTCATGTAAGGCTATTTTAACATCTCTTATATTCGGTCTCAGCATTTTTCTCTACTACACTGATTTATGTTTTTATGATTTAAATTCGTAAAGTAAAAGATATAAGACCAAGATGCCTACCATAGAATTAGACTACGGCGACCTGTGTTCCCTTCTCAGGAAACAATACAGCGCAGAGGATTTAAGGGACAGGATTCCCATGCTGGGGGTTGATTTAGAGAGCATAGATCGGGACAAAATCGTGGTTGAGGTGTTCCCCAACAGACCTGATCTCCTCTCGGTGGAGGGTTTCGCAAGAGCACTCAACGGTTTCCTGGGTGATGAGACCGGCTTGAAGAACTACAGGGTCACAGAGTCCGGGATTACCCTGAACATAGATAAGTCAGTGAAAAAGGTAAGGCCCTTCATCTCTGTGGCAGTAATCCGAAATCTTTCCCTTAATGAGAAACGTCTGGTTTCCCTGATGAACCTGCAGGAGAAATTACACATAACCCACGGCAGGCACAGGAAGAAGGTAGCAATTGGGGTGCACGACATGAGAGAAATAAAGGGGCCGTACACCTACAAGGCAGTCAAGCCCGACGGCATAAAATTCAGGCCCTTGGGCATGACTGAGGAACTGACTCCAAGAGAAATCCTGGAGAAACACCCTAAGGGCAAAGAGTACGCATGGACCCTGGACGGATTAAGCAGGTATCCCCTCATAGTGGATAAAAACAACAACATCCTATCCTTCCCCCCGATAATAAACGGGGAGCTCACTAGGATAGAAAATTCCACAACCGATGTGTTTATTGATGTCACAGGGCTTGATAATCTAGCCGTGAATCAGGCGCTGAACATTATCGTAACCTCCATAGCGGATGGGGGGGGTGATATTGAATCAGTGGAGCTGGTTAATGTTTAGTTTTTCTTTTCAACCTCCCTTCCCTGGTCGATGGAATAGTCGCTGCTTAAGTCATCCTCCTCCTTGCCGAATATTCTATAGTATAGTGAAGCCAGAGGCTCGAGGAGGAAATCCATGAACCCCAAAGCTACGCCAAAGACGGAGGAGAGTATGCCAAAAAAGAATAAAAGAAAAAGGACGCCAAACAACACCAGGGCTGCGATAGCCGCCAGCGTGGAAACCAGATCCATATCTATCCTTTTGGCATGTACCTGTTCAGTCTCCCGGCGAGGTTCGATAACGGCATGGACTGCAGCCACACGTCACCTGGGCCCTTCAGTGTAGCCAGGAAAAGGCCTTCCCCTCCAAAGAATATGTTCTTGACTCCCTTAACCCGGGTCACATCAAACTCCACAGAGGGTTCGAACATGCCAATGTATCCCGGGTCCACCTTCAGCATCTGCCCCCCCTTAAGGGTGTATTTCGTTATCTCACCCGCAATCTCTATGAATGCAGTTCCGGGACCGGATAACCTTTGCATAATGAAACCCTCCCCCCCAAAGAGGCCTGCACCCAGTTTTTTCCTGAAGTGCATTTCCATACCCACCGTTGATTCAGCGCACATGAAAGCATCTCTCTGGGCTATTATGTTCTCCCCCTCATTTAATTCCATGGGAATAATCTTTCCCGGGAACTCGTTGGCGAAGGATATCATTCCAGTGCCTTTGTTGCAGGTGTAGGTTGCCATGAAAAGGGATTCTCCTGCGAACATCCTGCCAAGGCCTTTCATGATTCCGCCCATGGTGTTGGTCTCCATGTCTATGTTGGGGGACATCCAGGCCATACCCCCAGCCTCCGTGTAAACAGATTCACCCTCATCGAGTTCAATATCTGCCACCTGCAGTGTTGTTCCCCTGATATTGTATTTCATCTTCCCACCTCCCTCATAACCAAGTTCTCCCTATTGTATTCTATTTAGAAGCACCAGACTAAAAAACAAGTGTTTATAAAAGGTATGATGAGCAATATCTAATGAAATGAAAATTAAGAGGGTTGAAACCCGCTCCTTCGCCATATCAAAAGGAGCCGAGAAGATAGCTGAGTTAGGGGCGTTAGAGGACTCCCCTGTAGGCTCCCTTAAGAGGGCAATAACCCACGAGAAGGTGGAGCTGAAAAAAGCATACAGGCCCCTGGCAAGGCTTAAGGTATCTCACCAGGAGGAAGAGAAAAAAGGCTCAAAATCCCGCTCCCCGCTGTTAGAGTGGACACCTATGATCTGCTGAGAAAAATAATAGACCTTCCCAATAAATCAATAAATACGCTGGGGCAGTTGATGGTGCATGAGTGGATATTCTATGATGAACTTGATATGGACTCCGTGTTGGATTTAGAGCAGCTCGCCTTGGTTAAATCATTCAAACCCTCCCTCAAGGTTATACTGGCTACCCTCTGGCAGGAATTCAGCTCCGATGATGAGGAGATTCTTGTGAAGAGGAGGGTGAAATTCAACTACAATTTCCCGTTGTTCAGG
>NJEG01000024.1 GCA_002254565.1 Candidatus Altarchaeales archaeon ex4484_2
ATCCAATACATTTTCGGGGGTTTCGTGTGGAAATACCAGGATAAAAGCCTGGATTTACGGTGGTGAAACCCAAATGGCGAACTAATTTATGGCACTCAGGCAGTGAGAACTAGGTCAAAATGGCGAAGTTAAGCTCCTATTCAAAGAGATCAAGGTGTTCAAGAAGAGCGAACCAGATGATGGCATGCGTCAGGTAAAACACGATGAACTCATGACAGAGCTGATGAAGCTTACAGCCTACTATCGACGCTATCCCTACCTGAACAAGCTGCTCACCTACATCGAAAACGGAGGAAGTGCATGGTTCACCTGCATCCTCCACGAGGATGTTGAACCAACCAACAACTTCGCAGAACAATCCCTGCGCGAGATGGTCATACTCCGCAACATTATCGGAGCAATACGATCAGAGAACGTATCAAAATACGAGAACACATGCTCTCTGTTCGCCACATGGAAACTGAAAAAAGAAGATGCATTCGCAAACCTGAAAAGAATTATCTCAAAACAATACTGCATGAGCTAAACAAATACTAATTTTTTATGTGGATGCTTTTGATTTTCATTCTCTCAAGATTCCACTTCATCACTTCTCCCGCTTAAATTAATCTTCAACTTT
Organism: Candidatus Altarchaeales archaeon ex4484_2; assembly: GCA_002254565.1. Taxonomy (GTDB): domain Archaea; phylum Altiarchaeota; class Altiarchaeia; order IMC4; family QMZM01; genus EX4484-2. The sequence goes on from NJEG01000024.1 coordinate 620, forward strand.
TACCTCAGTTAGTTATCACTTTAACTGATAATATATAAGTAGAAGTGATAGTTAAAAACAGCACATGTCCACTGAATACAAAAACACCTTCCTTGTTTTAGAACTACAGCCCTCAACTATAAATGTAACCTGATCTTTATGCCTTTTTTCTCTCTATCATAACACAGACGCTGTGAACTACTTGTATGTTGTTTTTCTGGCAGAATTCTATTATTTCCTTGGATTCCGAGCCAGGCTGAAGCCATATCTTTTTTATGCCCAGGCTATTACACTCTCTAACTATTTTTTCTGTTACCTTGGGCGGCACCACCACATCCACTATGTCCGGTTTTTGGGGTAACTCTCTAAGGGAACGGTAGCAGTCCTCTCCCAGGATTCTTTCTGCTTGAGGGTTTAGGGGGTATACGCGGTAGCCGGCTTCCTTCAGGTCCTTGAATATCTGGTGCCCATATTTTTTAGGATCTCTGGATGCACCTACTACCGCGAAGATGTTGTTTTTATTCAGGAATTCCTGGATTATTGCATCTTCCATTTTTTTAGCAGCTTCCACACACTCCTGTGGTTGTTTCTATGAGATGATGATAATCCCACTGGGCGATAGTATATTAACCGACAAAGTAGAAAAATAGATAAGTGGATACGTATCTAAAGGAATTCGCCTCCCGCTATCGTTATCCAATATCTATTGCCCCCATCTGACTCAATCCCTAACCCTTATTTTCTTTTTCAAAGTCTGTGTAGAGCTTCTTTTCGAAGTCCAGTATCATGTTGTCTCGTACTAGAACGCCTTCACTCTCTAACAGCCTTCTTTTTTCCTCTACACCAGCGCTGTAGCCGCCCAACCCGCCGCTGGATTCAACCACCCGATGACATGGAACCCTAACGAGGTCAGGATTCCTCTTCAACGACAGGCCCACAGCCCGGGGAGAAGAAGCAAGGGTCTCAGCAATCAAGCCATAGGTGGAGACCCTACCCTCAGGTATCATGGAGGTCAACAAATAAACCCTGTGACAGAAAACCATCTTTTATAACATAAAAAGAAAAACATTTAAAGGATGATTATAGATATATTAACTGTTGATTGATAATATAAGTGGATGATAAACATGAAAGTCATAACAACAGGCGTTAAAGAACTGGACGAGATGCTTGCAGGAGGCATACCTGAAGGCAATGCTGTGCTGTTAGCTGGAAGCTGCGGTACCGGGAAAACCATACTCTCTGAGGAATTCCTATTCAGAGGAGCTAAAGAAAACCAGGAAGTGGGCATATACATATCCCTCTCAGAGTCAAGAGATAAGATAATACAAAATATGGAAGGCTTCGGCTTCTATGAAACAGAGCTGCTGGAGAAAGGTTTGATAAAGATTTTAGATATCACAGAGGATGCTAGGCTGGTGAACCTGGAGCCCCTGACGGTCAACGGCATAATAAACATGATAGCCTCCATAATCAGGGACAGCGGAGCTAAGCGGGTGGTAATCGACTCCATAACAGGAATCTGCAACACCCTAGGCAGCGACAGAAAAATCAGGGAATTCATATTCGAGCTGGGAATGCAGTTAGGCTACATGGACTGCACCACAGTATTCATATCTGAAGTCCCGCCAATGACCCACCAGTACTCCGTCTACGGGGTGGAGGAGTTCATAGCAGATGGTGTTATAATCTTGGGATACTATGAAGACAAGGGTGAACTGATCAGGACACTGCAGATTGTGAAGATGAGAGGTGTGGATCACTCCCGTAAAAAACAGATTATGGAAATAACCTCTGACGGAATAGTTCTGAAACCCATGTTTGAGGAACTCTTTTAGACGCAACATTCCACAGGTCTAGTGACCTGTGGCAGCGAAATGTGCGTGTAAGAACTACAACAGAGAGCCTATCCGTTATGTGCACAGGCCACAGGTCTGAGTGAGTGAAGCAAACGGAGAACAATGAGTTTTCACAGGAGGGGATATGGATGGATTATTCTTCGCAGTCCACTACCCTGAATCCTTTCTTGCCGAGCTCCAGTTTAGCGCTCTTCTTGGGTGAGGGGAAGGGTAGATTCAATGTCTTAATCTTCAGGTTATCGTCTAACTGGATGGTGCCATCCACCATATACCTCAGGGTAGTCTCTATCTGAGGGTCATGCATCCCCGAGCCAAGGAGAAGAAATCCAATACCACCCGACATCCTCAGTTTAGGTATTATAGCCCTCATGAAGCGGTAAATTGTGTTAGGGTTGTTGTATATGAACAATGTAGACAATGAATCCAGTGCGAAACGGTAGTTCTCTGCCTTGGTGTGGAATTCCTGCTGTGCCTGAGTCATACCAATAGTAAGATCTGATAAAGCAATAGAGCCACCGATTCTCTTAATGGCATCCGTGCTCTTAACGTCTTTGTTGGCGTTATAGGAGTAGCCGTCAACCCACTTCATTATTCCATTCCGCTCACCCTGCACGAAAGCCCAGCCATACTTCAACCCCCTAATCTTAAGCTCCTCAGGAGCATAATTCATAGTAACAATCAAACCAGGTTCCTTGTTCACAAGACCCCTGTAGATGAACTCCAGACAAAAGAGATGAGTCTCCACTACGGGAGGTGCAAGCAAAAGTACGCACGACCCGGCAGGAAGTCCTCCACCGAGAATCTCATCCAGACCTTCTATGTTGGTAGGTATTATCCTCTTTTCTTCATCCATAGAGACCACATTACTGTAGTTAATTACTCTGGTTATATACTTTTACAAGGAGGTATATATTTGTTATCGAATTCAGGTTATAAATTCCACCCTAGATCTTACCCCTCCTCCTGTAGACCAAGACCTCCAGAAAAAGCAATAGAATGGCTAAAGCTATCAGATATCCTACAATGCTTTTTTTATCCTCTATTAGATTAAATTCCCTCCTAAATTCTTCCCGCTCACTTGTGTACGTGGCATTGGATATATCAGATTCCCTCTCATCGAACAAGTTCGCTGTTATTACATCCTCCCTGACATTGTAGGTTATCCTGTAGAGTCCTGCATCATCCAGCAGGAGATTGCGGGACTCTGTTGTTAAGCCAGAGGGTAATTTAATAGATACATTCCCGGTGGAAATAAAATAATCTGTTGTCTTAAAGCTGTGGCTTGCCAGTTCTGATTCATCCGAATTAATCCAGTTCAGGAGCTGGTAACAGAAGATAGGAAGAGAAGAGCTTAGATAGAAGTTGCTCCAAGCAGGTGCGGGATTCACTCCAAGAAAGAAAACCTTACCCTCACCCACCAGCCCGTAGGACAAAACAGGAGAATCTGATATTAAAGCAATCACGTTTGAATTATTCCTTGCCCTTGCCTCATAGAACCGCTCAACCAGCAGGTTGGAGAAGACGACATCCTTCAATATCTTGTGCTTAAGCAATAGATTAATCTGTTTCCTCCCCGTTCTCTGCCCAACCAAATCCACTGGAAGAAGCTTTTTAATATCCTCATCAACTATGGAATCAGATGCCACCACTATGAGATTTCCACCACCCCTCACATACATTTCAAGCTCCTGAAAGGTTCCCGGCAGAGACATCTCCTCACTGAACTCCCCTATGACAACCGTGTCAAAGGAGTAGAAGTCAGGTATCACAGGAAAAACAGCCTTCCGCACCTCAAGGTCAGGTGACGCCTCCATAGCATAACGCAGGAAGTTATCGGCACTGTCGTTGGTCACCAGTAGAACCCTGTACCTGTCCACTGGGGGAAGATACAATAAAATGTTGTTATCAAGGGAGAGACTATCGTCTGGCTTGAGTCTTACGTTAATGAAGTGAGCATCCCCTGAGACATCAATATCCCGCCCCACAAGCTTTTCCGCGTGAGGTGGGAGAGACAAACCAATAGTTTCCCTCACTTTCTCGTCCACCAATAGCTCAATAGAAACCTCCTGCCCCACTTCCCTGAAGTTTTTCACGTTCAGGACTAAATGAGCCTTGTTCTCTCTTGCAGGGATACGTTCTATGTCTCCATGGATGAACCCAACGTTCCCGTCGTTTCCTGAAACCTTAACCAATTCAAGGGTTATGTTCCGGTTTAAGGCTAGTTTCCGGTATAGTTCAATTTCTTTCATGAGCGCGCCGGCGAAATCCGAGAATACATATATATGCTTGTTTCTCTTAGACGGGGAGAGGAGACTGATAGACAAAGCAAGTGCACCAGGTATATCTGCTGTTGAGTCACTGCACTTGGCACTCCATATAGCGTTCCCGGCGTCTTCCTTTTCTGCGTTGGATACAAGCTGTATTGGGATTTTCCCAGCCAGCACTATACCTACCCTGCTCTCATCGTGTATCCTGTATATAACCTCTGTTGCAGACTCAAGTGCTTTAGTAAACCTGTCCGGCTGCATATCTGTTGACTTCATACTGGCGGATGAGTCAACCACAACCACGATATCCTCCACCGGATTCCTTTCCACAAAACAGGAGATAAAAGGCCCTGCGACAGATAGAACAAGCACGGACACAATAATCAATTGCATCAGGAGCAGAGGGTCCTTCATGAACCTGTTGAGGAGGGAACTGAACCGCTTTTCCTTCTCTATCCGCTGGATGAACATTATTGTAGGAATCTTTATGTGCTTGGGTTTAGGCTTCAGCAAGTAGAGAAGTATCAAGGGCAGAAGGAGGAGGAAACCAGCTAAGGCTGTGGGATACTGAAGATTCTGGACAGTATTAAGGAAAGAGAGATAATCCAGTGAAGCCATTTTATCAATCAAATAAATACCCCTTCATCTATAAAAGAATATAAGATGAGCGGCTATAAGATGCATCTCTTTTTTTATTTGGGTATCCTGTTCGCTTTGTACACCTGCATCAGAGTGGACGTTGCATTAATGGTTTTTGGGACTTTCACCGGATTAATCTACTGCCTGATACCTGATTTAGACACCAAAAAATCTTTTTTAGGACACAGAATGTATAAGGCAGCTACTGTGTTATTGGTGGTTTCCCTTCTGGGTTTAATTCTGCTGGGAGAAAGATATTATCTGGCTCTGGCTTTAGGTTCCGCTATACTGCTTTTGATGTTATTGTTTGCCAGACATCGGGGCTTCATGCATTCGATACCTGCAGCCTTTCTTCTTTCCATGCCCCTTCTGTTGATAAATGAGAAACTGTTCCCCTTCGCCCTCTCAGGTTATGTAAGCCATCTACTACTGGACAGGCTCTCTGGAATATATAATTAGATAGTAGCAGTGATTCAGGATTAATGCAAGAATTAGATATAAACTCCACCGCCAGAGGGGTAGCTGGCTGATGAATGCTTCCATCCTGCCCGGTAGGGAGGAATACCAGTGCAACTTCTCATCTGAGAGCATATGGCCCCGTATTTCTGTCTTGTTCGTGGAAGGATCTCTTTTTATGACATAGAAGTGAAGCGGCTGCTCTACGATAGAGCTCTCATATCTGCTGCCGTATTTATTCTTCGTGTACCTGCATACTGCTAGGGCAAGTATGGCTAAATCCTCGCAGTCCCCTGCGTTCATCTGGATAGTCTCATGCGGATATGCCCTGAAGTCTATGTTCAGGTATATCTCAGAATCCCTCTTCCCTTCGATGACTTCATAGACGTATGTCCCAGGGCTCTCGTTGTTGTATCTATAGGCTTTCTCAGCGAACTCTGCCAGCAGGGGATGGTCCGTCTCAGCCATATCTTCCAAGCTGAGAGACCGCCTTTCAATCTGCTCCATGAACAGGACTGGGTTGGGGAACAGCATATAGAGGAATAACAATAGATTCAGTGAAATCATCAACGAAGCCCTCAGATACCATCTCTTCCGTATATACGTGACCCACGAGTGCATGTTTAGATATTACCTCATCTTCTTTTTTATAGTTGCAGGATAATGGATTTATATGACCAACAAGCGTTTTATTGTTGCTGTGGCAGCCCTTCTTGTTTTGCAATCTACTGTTTGTGCGGGGCATATCTCCCTGAACACCCGATACACCTTTCCAAGCGTGGTAACCACGGGAAACTTTACCGTGAAGGTGGAGGTAACAAACACAGGAGATGAGGCAGCGTACGATGTCAGCCTTACCCCTCTTCTTTCAGAGGGTCTTGAGTCAGAGCCCCTTGCTGTGGGGAATAAAATAGCGGCTGGTGGGACATTCAACGGGGAACTGGATGTTAACCTGGGGGGTGATGTAACCCCTGGAGAATATGCGCTGGCTGTTTTAACCGACTACAAGGACGCAAACGGCTACCCATTCTCTTCCATATCCATTCCACCGGAAAAACTGGTAATCAGGAAACACTCCAACTCTCTCGTGTCAGCGACTATTGAGAGGATTAAGCTGCCCGTGAACGGTAAAAAAAACATCAAGCTAAAGCTAAGAAACCTGGAAGACAGGGAACACCAGGTGAGTGTCTTACTGCTTTTGCCAAGAGAGTTTGATACTGGAAGCGAAGGTGAAACAGTTAATCTGGAGTCAAGAGGTGATAGCGAGTTTGAGTTTGATTTAATGTCTAGAGGTGCTCTGTCAGGGAGCACATATATTATCTACGCACTTTTGGAATATGATGAAGACGGCATCCACCATACCTCAAACGCTGTTGGGGTTGTGGAGGTTGTGGAGGAAGAACCAGGCTTCGATGTTCCGGGATATGCGTTCATAGCACTGCTTTTTATCGCATTAGCGTTGTTCATTGGATATCAGTTTATGGCAGGGAAAAAAGAAGGTGGATAAGAGACTGGGTGATCTGAGGAAGAGGGTTGATGCAGAATTTTTGGTTGACTTGCTTGTATTAGTTTTTATTAGCATCTATATTATGGGGTTCTTCAAGCCTTCCCTGATGTTCATGAACTCCATAACCACTGGAGGGGATACAGCATCCCATTATTATACAGCAAAATATCTGAGGGATAGCCTGCTCACCCAGGGAGACTTATTCGGCTGGTGCCCCGGAAACTACGGAGGCTTCCCAATACTCCAATTTTATTTCTTTTTCCCCTTCTTGCTTATGGTGCTTTTGAACTGTATTGTTTCACTTGAGGTGGCCTTCAAGCTGGTGACAGTATTAGGAACCTTCCTGATGCCCTACTGCGCCTACCTCTCCATGAGGGCGATGAAGCTGGAATTTCCCATACCCTCATTCGCGGCCATATTCACTCTGCCCTTTCTTTTCATGGAAGCTAATAGCATGTGGGGGGGTAACATACCGTCAATGCTGGCGGGAGAGTTCTCCTACAGTCTAAGTCTAGCCTTAACCGTGTTGTTTCTGGGGCTTCTGGAACGGGGTGTGACATCAAAAAGGTTCTGGATCTGGAATGCCATACTGCTGGCTCTGATAGCCTTCACCCACGTTTATACCGTAATCTTCGCTGTTGTCTCATCCATCTATCTTTTAGCAATACCTGATAAAAGAGAGCTATCAGAGAGATTCCGTTATCTTTTCAGGGTTTATCTGTTGTCTTTCATGCTCGTCAGCTTCTGGATGATTCCCATGGTTTACCATCTAGATTACACCACAGCCTACCCCCTGAGATGGATTATAGACGACCTCTGGAAGATTACCCCGCCAATACTCCTGCCCTTCATATTATTTTCTGCTGTAGGATTAGCTTATTGTCTTATTAAGAATGATGGCCGAATAGGTTTATTTTATTTCAGCATACCAGTAGCAGCCATCCTCTTTTTCATATCGCCTTACATCGGAATCGTGGACATACGTTTCATACCATTTATACAGCTCTCTTTTGTGTTAACCGCAGCCTACATCCTAGGGAAAGCAAGCAGGGGGTTAAAGGGTAAATGGGTTCTCCCAATCATCATACTGCTTTTAACCACCGTATGGGTTAACAACTCACGGCTGTTAGCTAAAGACACAATTTTGGAGGGTAATGGTAGCATAAATGAATTAATAGATAAATGGGATGGAGAAACAATCCCTAAGTTATTGGAAAACAAATACAATGGATACATCCCCTCCTGGATTAGGTGGAACTATGAAGGATTCGAGGGCAAACAGAGCTGGTCCACCTTCAGGGAGATAAATGATTTTTTAGAGGGGGGATTCAACGATTCACGGGTTGTCTACGAGCACTCCGACAAACACAACACCTTCGGCTCCTCAAGGGCCTTTGAGTCGCTGCCCCTGTTCAGCGGGAGAGCGACTCTTGAAGGCCTCTACATGCAGTCCTCCATATCAGCCCCCTTTGTATTCTACATTCAGTCGGAGGTCTCCAAGCAGAACAGCTGCCCCTTCTGGATGAACTACCCGTGCACGCAGAGAAATCTTAACCAAGGCACAGAGCACCTGAAGATGTTTAATGTGGGATATTTTATAGCCAGAAGCGATGAAGTCAAGCAGGAGTTAAGGTCGAATCCAGAATACAGGTTGGAGAAAACAGTCGGAGACTACGAGATACACCAGCTATTAACCAACGAAAACAGGTATGTTATCCTGCCCCGTAACGAGCCTGTTCTTTACAGGACAGGAGACTGGAAGACAACATCCTATGACTGGTTCAGGAGGGAGGAGCTTCTTGACATACCACTGGTTTTCGTCGACGAATTCCACCAGGAAGACCTCAGATATTTCAACCAGACAGCATCGGAGCTGGATTCCCTGAACAAGACACCCCTCAGGGTTAACTGCTCCATAATGGAGGAGATAGGAGACTATGAGATAAGCTTTTTCACATCCTGTCCAGGGAAGCCGCATCTGATAAGGATGTCCTATTTCCCCAACTGGAGGGTTGAGGGGGCTGAAAAAATATACCTTGTATCGCCTTCGTTTATGCTGGTCTACCCGGAAAAAAATAATGTGAGACTATACTATGGGGATACATGGATTGACCATCTAGGGAAAGGGTTGACTATTATAGCTTTGCTGTTTACAGTCTACATTATCCTAGTCAACCTCTCACGGAACCAGAGGGTGAGAAGATTCTTCAGACGGTAGATTGATTCGTTGTAGATGTTGAACTTGCTTTTCCTGGTATCATGGCATGAGACGGGAACTTCAATGATTTCTCCACCCCTCTTTTTTACGTGATAGATCAATTCCACCACATAGGATGAACCATGGTCAATCAGGGATAAATGCTTTATTATATCGCTTCTCCTGTAACCCTTCGCTGCGATAGAGTAATCCCTGTAATCCAGGCCCATGAGTAATCTGACGAGATAGATAAAAACGTTGCTGGCCAGCAGACGGAAGAACGACCTCTCCTGCTCTCCCATCTTCTTGGAGCCGACCACCAGATTATATTCGTCAAGCAATCCATAGGCCTCTGGAATAAAATTCAGGTCGATGGATAAATCCATGTCAACAGAAATAATCTTTTCAGATGATGCCTCCTCAACCATCTTCCTGAACGCTAAACCCACACCCCTGTCTTTCAGGTGGGAGAACCTCAGCCGATCACCTATGAGTTTCTCACCAACCCCAACTGTATCGTCGGTGGAACCGTTACTGCAGATGATTATCTCGTAGTCGACACCCTGGGAATCCATGAACGCCTCCAGTTTTCTGGTGTTTTCCTCCAGGATATTTCCCTCATTGATTACCGGAATAATCAGGGTTAGATCTCTAGTCATCTTGAGCTCAGAGAACAATAAAAAAACCTCAATAGTTAATTACCTGTTCAGGATTAATATAATGAGGGTGTAATCCAGGGTGTAGGGGGTTGCTGGAGGGGAGATATAGGACTACCTGAAAAATGGCTGTTTTTTAATCACTGAATCCAATCTCTTATCTACATAGAGAGATATTGATTTAAAATGTATCCAACCGGATCAGCTGCATATGACAGGACTATAACCGTTTTCAGTCCAGACGGTAGACTATTTCAGGTGGAATATGCCAGGGAAGCGGTCAAGAGAGGAACAACAGCCTGCGGAATAACCTACAAGGATGGCGTGCTCCTCGCTGTAGATAAAAACATAATCTCTAAACTGATTGTCCCCGCATCCATCGAGAAAATATTCAAGGTTGACGAACATATCGGAATCGCTACCTCGGGCTTGGTCGCTGACGCAAGAAGACTGATTGATGAAGCAAGAATGAAGGCTCAGAGAGCTAAGGTAGCGTACAATGAGCCCATTAACGTTGCCACATTAACCCAGAACCTATGTGATTTAAAACAACTTTATACTCAATATGGGGGTGCGAGACCCTTTGGAACAGCACTGCTTATTGCAGGATTAAACGACAAACCTTCTCTGTTCGAGACAGACCCCTCAGGAGCGTTCACAGAATACACTGCATCAGCGATTGGGATGGGAAAGACGGATGTGGAAAACCTCTTCGAGAAGGAATACAAGAAAAACATGAGCAGGAAGAAATCAATAGAGATGGTCCTGAAGGCGCTGAACTCTGTCTCGGAAGATAAGCTTAAGGCAGACTATGTAGAGATTGTAACAATAGAATCCGAGTCAATGTATCAGCAGGTATCTACGGAGGAGATTAGTGAATCCATAGGTAGAGCTATCGATTAAGCCTACCTTCTGCTGTCCACAGCTCTCTTTATTTAAAATGGTAAACGTAGAGGATGCGGTCATAGCCAGATTGAAGACTCATGGAGAGACTTTTGAGATTTTAGTCGACCCACAGCTCTCGCTTGAGTTGAAGAGGGGTGAAAAAGTTGACTTCAGCGAACTGCTTGCCATAGACCAGATATTCAAGAACTCAAAGACAGGAGAGAGGACCTCAGAGCAGTTGATTAACGAGATATTCGGGACCAACGACGTTAAAGAGATAGCAGAAAGGATCATAAAGAAAGGTGATGTGCATCTGACCAGTGAGCAGAGGAAGGATATCCTGGAAGAAAAAAGGAGGGGTATCGTATCCCTGATAGCCAGGAGATCGATCAACCCCCAAACCAGAACCCCACATCCACCCTCCAGAATCGATAAAGCGATGAACGAAGCGAAAGTCCAAATCGACATGAACAAGCCGGTCGGGGAACAGGTGGAGAGAGTGCTTAAGGCAATCAAACCAATTATACCCATAAGATTCGAAAGCATAGATTTAGCCATCAAGATACCAGCCCAATACGCGACAAACAGCTATGGCGCATTAAAGGAATTCGGAGAAACGAAAAAAGAGGAATGGGATAAGGACGGTAATCTATTGTCATTAGTCAACATACCTGCAGGACTGCAGGATGAATTCTACGGCAAAATAAACAGTTTAACCCATGGAGAGGGAGAAGTTAAGATACTGAAAAGGTGATGAGATATGTTCAATGTTAAAGATAGAGAATCTGTTATACCAGGACAGCTGGTTGGAGAGAATGTATACTGCACAGAGAACTGCCTCAGCGAAGACGATAAGGTCTACTCCAGTATACAGGGCATGGTAAGGGTAAACGGCAACAGGGGGACTGTAATAGCATTATCGGGGGCATACACGCCCAAAAGGGATGACGTCGTCATAGGATTGGTGGTTGAGGTGCTGGAGTGTGGTTGGTTGGTTGACATAAACTCACCGTACATGAGCGTTATGATGGGTGAGGAAGCGACAAAAAACGTTATGGAAGACGACCTCAGCCGATACTATGGCATAGGAGATAGGATAAGCGTCAAGATTATTAGAGTAAACGAAGTCTACAACTTTGATTTAATAAGGCCAAGGAAGCTTAATGACGGTTTTATAATAAACGTCAACCCCAAAAGGATCCCAAGGGTTGTGGGTAAGAGACGATCTATGCTGGAGATTCTGAGAAAGAAAACAGGATGTAACATAGTGGTTGGACAAAACGGCAGGATATGGATTAAAAGCGATAAACCCGATAATGCGGAATTAGCTGTTAAAGCAATAAAAAAAATAGAGAGAGAAGCCCAGACAAGCGGGCTGACAAACAGAATCGAAAGTATGTTAGATAACGAATGGAGGAAATAAAAATGGCGGAAAAAGACATGAAGTTGATAGTTAACGGTAAACGCCTTGATGGAAGAAACTTTGATGAATTAAGGAAGATAAAGATGGAGGTCAACGTGTTAGAGAGAACCGTGGGCTCCGCCTACGTGGAATGGGGAAACAACAAAGTTTTAGCCGGAGTACACGGTCCAAGGGAGTTTCACCCGAAATTTCTCAGGGATCCTACAAAGGCTATTCTCACATGCACGTACAATATGGCCGCCTTTTCCGTGGAAGACAGGAAGAGACCTGGCCCGGACAGGAGGTCTGTGGAGATATCCAAGGTGATATCAGATGCCCTCTCATCTGTAGCTGTTTTGGAGAAATACCCGAACACAGGTATTGATGTTTTCGTAGAGGTGCTGCAGGCTGATGCAGGCACCAGGTGCGTCAGCATCGTTGCCGCTTCCCTGGCACTGGCAAATTCGGGCGTGCCCATGAAGGACCTGGTATCTGCCTGCGCGTCAGGTAAAATCGACGGCGAGATAGTGGTGGACCTGATGAAGGAGGAAGACAACTACGGTGAATGCGACCTGCCCGTGGCAATATCCCCCCGGAAGGGTGATGTGCTGCTGCTCCAGATGGATGGGAATCTGACAAGAGATGAGTACACTAAAGCATATAACATGGCTGTTGATGGATCAAAGAAGATCTACGAGATGCAGAAAAAAACACTCCTGGATAGTATGGTAAATTTTGTGGAAGGTGAACAGAAATGAATATTGAAGAGTATTTGAGAAAGGATTACGTAACCAGTCTCATGAGGGAGGGCAGGAGGATAGATAACAGAAAGCTTGATGAATTCAGGGAGATAAAAATAGAGAAAGGCTACTCCAGCGAGAAAGCACCTGGTTCAGCCTTCATCAACCTGGGCGACACCAAAGTCCTGGTTGGAATAAGCATGGGCGTAGGAGAACCCTACCCGGACAGACCAACCTCTGGAGTGATGACCACAAACGTGGAACTGAGACCTATAGCCTCCCCCTTATTTGAATCAGGACCTCCGAGGGAGAAAGCCATAGAGATAGCGAGGGTCGTGGATAGAGGAATTAGGGAATCAGGAGCTATTGACTTAGATAAGCTGTATATAGAGGAGGATAAAGTATGGATTGCGTTCATCGACGTACACGTTCTGGATGACGGAGGGAATATCCTGGATGCTGCAGGAATAGGTGCAATATCAGCACTCTTAGACACCCGGCTACCTAAATACGAGGATGGTGTGGTGATAAGAGGTGAATGGGAGGGTAAACTGCCCATCACCTGCACACCTGTGCCAGTAACCAACGTTAAGATAGGGAGTAACCTGGTTGTTGACCCCAACCTCGACGAGGAGTATGCAAGAGAAACCCAGCTCACAGTGACCACAACAGATGTTATCAATGCCATGCAAAAATCAGGCATTGGCGTGTTCAGTAGTGAGGAAGTGGATGAGGCAATTGAGACCTCCTTCAAGAAAGCGAAGGAGATTAGAGAGATCATTGAGGGATGATCTTTTATTCACTTAAAGTTTATGTTTAATACAAGTGAGGTGTGAAAATGGGAGTAGCTAATGTTAGGATAACAAACATTAAAGGGAATAGAAACGATAACGTGGAAGTCAAGGAGAACATAGAGATTAAGTCGAACTTCAAGATAGACTCTATAAAGAAAGAAGACAAGAATTTGCTTGTCGTGAACTTCTCCTTCGACGTGGCCTATAAGCCAAACGTGGGAGACATTGAATTGAAGGGCAGGCTCTGGTATAGGTCTGATGAACTGGACAAGATAGCTGAGGAAAAAGAGGGTGGTGTTGTCCTGCAGCCTGATGCAATAAGGGAGGTGTCTACGGCAATCCTCAGGGAATCAATGATGGAATCCTCTTTTATTGCCCGGAAACTAAGAATTCCAGTGCCCATTAAACTACCTGAAATAACAGCCAAATTCCAGAGCACTGAATTCAAGAAGGCCTCGTGAAATGAGAGAGGGACTCTGTGATATCTGCGGAAGGGTGGACATATTACAGACCTGTCCACTTTGTGGTAGAAGGGTTTGTAGTGAACACTTTAACGAGGTGAAAGGCGTCTGCACCCAGTGCCTTAGGGGAATGAAATATGAGATAAATAAGTAAAGATTATAATCCACCTCTGCTAATGGTTTACTGATGAAGATTTGTCTGTATCTGGAACTGGAAGAACAGTTGAAGGTGAGTGGTATAGGAAGTGCCATAAGAAACCAGCGGAAGTCTCTGGAGTTGAACAACATTGAATACACCAGCGACCTGAAGGATGACTTCGACATCCTACACCTCAACATTTTAGGTCTCAAGTCTTTTTACCTTGCCCGGAAGATGAGACGGGCTGGTAAGAAGGTTATTATACACGCTCACACTACTGCAGACGACTTCAGGAACAGCTTCCGTTTCAGCAACATTATAGCACCATACTTTGGCAGATGCCTGACATCCTACTACAACCAAGCAGATCTGGTTCTATGCCCCTCTAATTATACTAAAAATGTTCTCGAGAGATATGGGGTAAAGAGCCCAATTAAATGGATAAGCAATGGGGTGGATACAGATAAATTCGTCTTCTCGGAAGAGAAACGAAGAGGATTCAGGGAGGAGCATAACCTAGAGGGTGTAATCCCCTTGTGTGTGGGACACCTGTTCATCAGGAAGGGTGTGGGTACCTTTATGAAGGCAGCCAGCAACCATAAGCAGAGGTTTATCTGGGTTGGGAGGAGATACAAGAACCTTGAGAGCAGGAGGATAGAGGAGCTCGTTAGAAACAAACCAGATAACATGTTGTTGATTAATTACATAGAGAATATATTGGATGCCTACTGCGGCACTGATTTGTTCTTTTTCCCAAGCAGGTGCGAGAACCAGGGTATTGTTTTACTGGAGGCTGCTGCCTGTGGCAGACCCATACTCTGCAGGAATCTTTCAGCATATGATGGCTTCATGGTTGATGGTGTGAACTGCCTGAAGGCTGGAAGCGATAGGGAGATGATGGAGAAACTGGATGTTTTATTGGATGATGGGAAACTGCGGGATAAGCTTTCCAAAAATGCCCTAAAGATGTCAGAGAAACATTCACTCAGGAATGTTGGGGCTGAGCTAAAGAAGATCTACGAAACAGTTTTAGAGAGTGGATGAAAGTGCTCCCTGAAAAGAAGGTAACCGTTGTTGTTCCAACATATAATGAGGCAGCGAATATCAGAGAACTCCTTAGGGAGATAATGAGGGTGTCAGAGAACATAGCGGGATACGAATTGAATATTCTTGTGGTGGACGATAACTCCCCTGACGGAACAGCAGAGCTTGTTAGGGAGTTGGGTATGGAGAATGTTTATCTTTTGGAGAGGGAACGGAAGGAGGGTCTTGGGAGAGCGTATATTGACGGTTTCGGTTACGCTATCAGGGAACTGGGCTCTGATGTCGTTCTTGAGATGGACGCCGACTTCTCTCATGATCCTGGAGATCTGCCAAGATTTCTGGCTGAATTAGGTAATGGATTCGATTTAGTATTAGGCTCCAGGCATATTGTAGGGGGGTCTATTCCTGGATGGGGTGTTCACAGGAGACTACTTTCTTACACAGGTAACCTTCTTGCTAGAGAGATTCTGGGGCTGCAGGTTAGTGACTGCACTTCAGGTTACAGGGCTATTAAAACATCACTCCTGGAGGAGATAAACCTAGAGGAGATAAACGTTAAAGGCTACGCTTTCCAGCTGTCTCTTCTGCACTCGGCCGTAGCTCATGGAGCGAGAATCAAGGAGATCCCAATAGTTTTCCACAGGAGAAGGGCTGGTGAATCAAAGCTTGGATTAGGGGATATCTCAGAGTTTCTGGCGGAGCTGGTAAAAAGAAAGTAACTATTCACATTTAGGAAGCTTAGCGAGGCAAACGAAAAAATCATAAAACTCAACTGATGGAGCTCGAGTCAGAACTAATTAAACCAAACAGGAAAAAGCGACGGAAGAAACCTGGTGCAAACCCAGGCATAAAGCAGACACCAACGATGACAGTATAATCAACATGCTGGAGAATCCTGTTGCTGTCGAGTCTTCCTCGCTCGTATCTGCCGACAAGAGTTTAGGTACCGGCACCCCTCAGCCTGGAGTGTTCAGGTTAGTTGCTTTCGGCTTCAACTACTTCCACAACAACCAAGAAGAAGAACTCTGGTGGCGGTGGTCGTAGTGGCGGTTCAGTATCGATGAGTAAGGTTAGCTGTTTTGATGGTATGATGAACCAGAATGAGTCTGGGGTGGACTGTGGAGGGCCTTGTCTCCCTTGTCCCAGCTGCAACGACGGCATATTGAATCAGGGCGAACAAGGGATAGACTGTGGGGAACCCTGCAGGCCCTGTCAAAAGGGTACCTTAACGACTTCCTTAACTGAGACCTCGACTTCCTTAACAACAACCACGTCAACAACCGAGACCACTACCTCAACCACAATAGAGAATTTGAGTACGTCAACAACTGCTGCTGAGGTGGGGGAAAGAGACTACACTCCTTACCTGATACTCTTTAATCTTCTTCTTCTGGCGGCTGCAGGATATTTGTATCACCTAAAAAAGAAGCCCCCTCGGAGCCCAAGGATTATTGAGATGTCAGGTCGGCGATAGAATCCAGATAATGGATATTGTAATAATGAGGCTTCAATCAATCTGCTCCTCCATCAACCCTAACCAGTCACCTAAGCCCTTGAACATGTATATGCTCATAAAATAGGGGGTTATTCAAAACCCTTAATTATTCCTCTCCCATTCCCTCATCTTTGAGGTAGGTATTGTTTATTGACTCAATAATTCTATCCAGGGACTGTCTATCCAGTAATACAATGAAATCGCTTCTAACTGTCTCATACTCTCGGCCGAATTTTATGTGCACTACTATTCCGTATTCTATGGAACGATCAACTCCCAATAGTATGAAATCTATTATGGAACCAGACAGATGGAACACTGTGGAAGGTGGGGTTGGTATGGCGTTTATGTGAAGAAAGTTGCTCATCGCGGTAAGGTAATGCCCTGTCAGGATGCTGGTGGTTTCCTCGAGGGCTGATCTCTCAACCCGACCCAAAACCTTGGTTGTTCCAATCTTTTTGTGCATGAGTATGTCAGCTAGGGTCGTAGAACTATCTCTGGATAGAATAAATGAAACTGTACCGTTTATATCCCCGGTTATCCGCACATAGACTCCTGTTGAGAGCTGATAGGATTCACCCAGCTTCTTGGAAAGGTATTTTATGGGGAGGACCTCAAGCGTCATCAGTTCCATATCTATCTTCTCGTCTAAGAGCTTGGAGAGTGCTGTGCTGGAGTGACCCATCCCTATGCTCATAACTTCTCTTAGGGCATCTCTTTCCATCTTGCTCAACTGGAATAGCTTAACTGGTTTCATTATGCTCATATTGGTTTTGTAGTATAAAATA
>NJEG01000005.1 GCA_002254565.1 Candidatus Altarchaeales archaeon ex4484_2
TGTCCGAGGCGTTCCGCTTTTTTTTTCTTTAAGCTGTGGAGGCCGTTCTCCAAGCCGATGAAACAACTTTTATGTATGACTTCACAGTTAAGTAATTATTTTAAACATACAAAGGTTGCCTAAAATGCCATGGATAGATGAGGAGAGATGTACGGGTTGTGGTATTTGCGTGCAAGACTGCCCGGTAAATGCTATAAACATGAGAGACGACAGGAAAGCTGAAATAGAAATGAATGAATGCATCAGATGCGGTAGATGCCACAGTATCTGCCCACAGAATGCAGTTAGACACGACAGCGAACTGATACCCAAAGAAATAAAAGAAAACATTAAATGGGTTAAAGGATTAATGGAATACCATAAAACAGCCAAAGAAAAAAAGGAATTCATCGGGAGAATCAAAAAACACTTCAACAAAGAAAAAACAGTCGCAGAAAAAACCCTGGTGGAAATAAAAGCCCTTGAAGATTAGAGAACACAATTATGTGAAGCCAGCTTAAACCGCCCAGGTTATTGATATTCAGTTTAACAAACCCAAAGGCTTCTTCTCGAGGATGCCCATCAGCTTTTAGTACCATCAGTGGCCTGGATAGCATGAAACAGTTAATCCACCCTAATCTTACCATCCCTTATGTGAACCTCCCTGTTGGCTTTCCCAGCAATCCTTTCATCGTGGGTGACCATCACCAAAGTCTTACCCTCCTCCCTGTTGAGCCTCAACAACAAACCCATTATCGAAGCCCCCGTCCTCGTATCCAAATTCCCTGTTGGCTCATCCGCCAAAATAATCAAGGGATTATTGGCTAAGGCTCTTGCAATCGCAATCCTCTGCTGCTGTCCGCCGGATAGTTCAGAAGGGCGATTGCTGAATTTATCCTCTAAACCCATTAGAGATAGAAGGTCTTCAACCCGCCCCCTGCGTTCACCACGCTTCAAGCCCATGAAGCGCATAGGCATCTCGATGTTCTCGAAGGCTGTCATAGAGTGGATCAGGTTAAACTGCTGGAATACGAAACCCAGCTTCTCTCGCCTCAGCCGGGCCTTCTTGGAATCGCTTAGAGAAGAGATATCCACGCCCTCAATATAAACAGAACCCTCTGTAGGTGAGTCAAGGCAGCTTATCAAGTTCAGGAGAGTGGATTTTCCGGAGCCAGAAGGACCAACAATGCTCACGTACTCCCCCAGTGATATGGTTAAATCCACACCCCTGAGTGCCCTGAACTCGTTCGGCTGCCCAATGTTGTAGGTCTTCACCAGCCCAACACATCTAATCTCGCCGTCACTCATAACGCAACACCTCGATCGGGTCAAGCCTGGAAGCGGACCATGCCGGGTAAAGCCCCGCCCCAATACCCAAAACCAGCGAGAACACGACCGCAATACCCACAAGCTCAGGGGTTATTATGGTGTTGACTGTAGTGTATCTTGTTAACAGAGAGCATGCGCCGTAACCCAGAGCGAGACCTATGGTTCCGCCAATCAAGCTCAGAAAGGCTGACTCCTCGAGGACCTGTACCAGTATATTAGTGGTTGTTGCACCAATAGCCTTCATGATGCCAATCTCCCTCCTGCGCTCCATTACCGACATAATCATAGTATTAATAATCCCGATACCACCCACCAGTATGGAGATAGCGCCTATGCCATACACCGCCATCTGCAAGGTCCCAAGGGTCTCCTGCAGGCTCCGGACCATCTCCAAAGCAGAGAAAGCCCTTAAATCATCAGAGTAATCGTTTATTTCTTCAGTGACCTGCTCCACAAAATCCACATCCGTCATCTTCACCTTCAATCTATTTATTGAATAATCATCTTCTAACTCCTGCATGGTTGTGAGAGGCACGAAGGCAACATCATCCACCTCAGAGTCTCCTGTCTCTTCAAGGACTCCCACCACATCAAAGTAGAAGCTTTCCTTTGAGTCATCATCTTCCTCACGCTCGTACTCTATCTCGTCCCCAACATTAAAGCCCTGTTCCTCGGCAACAGACGCCCCCAGGAGGACCACGCAGTCACCTGAATCCGATTCCTCGATTTTTCGGCCTTCCTCGGCGATAATGTTCTCCCCCACAAGATACTTCAAATCCTCAGGATAGATTCCAGTAAAAGACAACATTCCACCAGAGCTGCGCATCATATGGAATTTTATGAAACCTCTGCTACCACCGCCCTGGGTAATCTGGTACGCCCCGACTGGAACAACGCTCTCCACCCCATCAATCCATTTTATTCCTTCGATTGTGTCCTCATCGATGCCCTCCTCCTCATCCCCAGTATATGAGACATCGATAACCCCTGCGATGTCACCAAACTGCTGCTCTATCTGCCTGTTCAAGCTCTCCCCGATAGCCCCAAGCGAGAGAATCAAGCCGATGCCGATGGCTATCCCCAAAATCGTGAGGAAACTCCTGACCCTCTGCCTGAAGACGTTCCTTAACGCTACATCAATCATCTTCTACCTGCTCTTCCACCAGCCATATCCCTTGTAACCAGCGAACAACACAATAACAGCTGAAACAACATAGAATGCTGTTGTCGTTAAATCCAGTCCACCATTACCTGTTTTCTGGGTTCTGCTTGATAAGAAGGTGTTGAGGCCGCCTGTTGCACCACCAACCGTTACCTTCTCCACCTGGGTTACTCTCTCGTTGCCTGGACCATTGTATTCAAGTATCAGGGTGGCGGGCCCAGAAAGTGAGGCATCAAAGCTGAATGTGGTTTGCTTGGTTGCATCGATGTCTGCCTTGTATTCAATGAATCTCTGCACCTGTGTTTTGTTTGAAATCACACGAGCCTGGGAGGTTTCTTTAGAGGACGTTACATCACCTGGACCAAACAGCATTCTATTGAATCCTCCGGGCATCCTATTATCTCCCCTTCCAGTTTCGGTGGCTGAATCTGAATCAGAGACCGTTGCCCCAATACCCGTTACCAGAATAGCCTTAACTCCCTCAGCCGCTCTTGTGCCAACGTTCGCGACCTCGATTTTAACCGAGCCAGTGCCTGCCTCAACCTTGATAACCTCCAACATGACCTCCCCGCTAACATCCAATCCCACATTTTTCTCCACACTGTAGGAGGTGCCTCCCAGCTTATAGTCTAGGGTCAAGGGTGTGCCATATACTTTCATTTCCGCGTCCAAGCCAACTGCTACCCTAAATACTGCGTTAACTTCCCCACCAGCCTCAACAACTCCCAAGTATCTCTCGGAGGTGTCTGCTGGAGTGAATGGGTCGGAGAGAGACAGGGTGAGAGAAACATCTTCTGCGGGGATAGAACCAATATTCTTCAGGGAGATGTTCACTGGAACACGATCTCCAGGCCCCATGGATTCATAGCTTATCTTGGTTATCTTAAAGTCCACGCCAGCCTCATCCACCATCAACCCAATGGAGAGGTTGTCTGAAACCCTATCGCCTGAGCCATCAAGATAGGAAAGCGAGAGGCTTGCATCACATATCCCGGAATCCGAGGGCTTGACGTCATAGGATAAGGTGAATATGGTGTCAGCATCCACATCTCCAACATATCGTCTGCTAGAGCCTACAACACTCAAGCAGGAAGATGATAACTCAGCTATCATCCCCTCAACATCAGATAAACCCACAACCTCAAAAACTAATTCATTCAGGCTGTCCTTATATAGGGTTGTTTCTGTAGGCGTTACCTGAAATAACGGCTCACCTGAGACTGTGACAGGGATCTCCCAGGTGGTTTTCTGGTTGTAGACGGGATCACCTTCAGAGTCAGAGCCGTGGTAGTCAATGTCCACCTTTATCCCGGTTAAACCATTAGCTACATCATCATCTACCTTAATCCAGACAGGCAGGGTCTTGGATTCCCCCGATTTGAGGTTGCCTAGATAGAACTTCTTGTTCACGTTAACTCTGGCTGTGCTGTGTATCCACACCTCAACATTACGGGCATTATATTCTCCCGTGTTTTCAACAACCAGGTTCAGTATACCGCTCTCACCAGGCTTCAGAGACGAATCCATCTGGGTTGAATCAAAGTCAACAACCACATTCGTCGGATTAGAGCTGCCGGAGGCGGCATAAACCGTCAACAAAATAGTCGAAAGCAATACAAAAAATAGCATAAACCACATAAGTCCTTTAGTCTTCATCTCCATTTTTTTTTACCTCATAGTATGAACCTTGGTTTCATATTATTATGCTGGAAAAGACTACTCCTTACCCCCCCATCATCTTCACGATAAGAAACATTGATGAAACCAGCTAAATTCCCTAGTGAAACACCCGTAACAATAAATGAAACATCACCTTAAAAGAATCCCCTGGCTGGACAACATGCACGACAACAAGCAAAAAAAATATTGCCTTAACAACCTCCCCAAGAAAAGAATCAAGCATATATCATATCTCTATCCTGGAGAAAAGCCATGCGCCCACCAGGTTCACCAGGATAGATAAACCTGCTAGAACAGTTAAATCAAGGGGTAGAGTAAATGACATAACCCCGGTTAAGGTAGCCCTCAAGCCATCAACCCCGTAGGATAATGGATTAACCAGAACTAGAAGCTTGATGAAGGAGGGTAAACCATCTATTGGGAACAATGCCCCTGAGAGGAAGAACATAGGCATAATCAAGAGATTCATTATCATAGGAAACGCCTGCATGTCATCTATCCTGGAGGCTATTGCAGTCCCGAAACCGGTTAAGAATATGGAAAGAAGAAACATGAAGAAAACCGCCGGCAGGATGGAAAACCAGGAAACCGGCCTGAAGCCGATCAAGAAAGCCAACAGTAAAACAACCAGGCCCTGGATTACAGAGATAGTAGCCCCGCCAAGGGTTCTGCCGATCATAATATCAGTTCTTGATATTGGAGCAACCAGGGTCTCCTTCAGGAAACCAAACCTCCGATCCCATACCACCTCAATGCCCGTGAACATTGAAGTGAACAATATAGTCATCGCCACAATACCGGGAACCAGAAACTGCATGTAGTCAACCCCACCGGCCTTCTCGAAGACCGGGCTGAAGCCGAAGCCGAAGGCTACCAGAAACAACAAAGGCTGGCCTATGGAACCTATTAAACGGGACTTCGATCTCCAGTAACGCTTCAGCTGCCTGAGCCACATAACATAAATTGTTTGGATCATCTCCTCACCCCCCGCCTTAACCGCATCCTATCCATTGAGGTAGCGTTCTCCTCCCTGATCGAGCGGCCTGTTAACTGCAGGAAAGCATCCTCCAAAGAGCTGGTAGAGGTTGAACTCCTTATCTCCTCCACAGTTCCTGAAGTTATAATCTGTCCGTGGTCTATTATCGCGACACGGTCAGCCACCTCCTCGGCCTCGGCCATGTAATGGGTTGTGAAGAAGATGGTCATCCCGTCATCTGCATTCAGCTCCAAGATGTGCTCCCAGATGTTATTCCGGGTCTGCGGGTCCAAGCCAAGTGTTGGTTCGTCCAGAAAAAGAATTCGGGGGTGGTGTATGAGACCTCTTGCTATTTCCAGCCTCCTCTTCATACCACCCGAGTAATATTTGACGTAATCATCCCGCCTGCTCCATAAACCAACCATCTCCATAAGCTGTTTGATGCGCTCCGTTCTTGTTTCTTTCTCAACACCATAGAGTACGCCGTGAAACTCCATGTTCTCGTAGGCAGTAAGCTCTTCATCGATGCTCTGATCCTGGAATACTATCCCAAAAGACCTCCTTGCATCGTCCTGTTGTGTCAGGGGATTGAACCCATTAACCATTAGTTTCCCTGAGGAGGGTTTAAGGAGCGTTGTAAGCATCTTGATTGTGGTGGATTTACCGGCCCCGTTGGGGCCCAGGAAGGCGAAAATCTCACCCTCCCCAACATTGAACGATATGTCGTCTACTGCAGTGAAACCATTAAAGTTCTTTGTCAAATTCATAACCTTTATCATATCCATTTCACTTGATTTCCTCCAATCCAGTAAGGCATTTCCTCAACAACTCCTCAGTTTCGGCTTTTCTTTCAGGTGGTAGCTCATCCACCGTGTTTTTTATCTCAAATAGTAGATCATGCAACCCTATTTTCTCGCTGCCGAATATTTCAACGAAGAGGTTCCTGAAACACTGCATTTTTTCTTTGGGTACCTTCCTGTGTTCCCTTATATGATTCAACCTCCTCCGTCCCTGCACTGTTAGTTCAAGAACTTTTTTCGAGCGCTTATCTATTTTTTTTACCTTGATTAAACCCTCCCGCTCCAACTGGTCTAGGGTGGGATATACTGCTCCCTTGCTAGGAACCCACAGACCATCTGTTTTCTCCTTTATCTCTTTGATTATGTCATAGCCGGATTTGGGTTTTTTGTCTAGGGAGTGTAGAACGTATAGTGCCATAATCCCCCTTTCTCTTCCTTCACCGCTTGAGAACCTGCTTAAACTGCTCACGTTATCTTTTGGGATTCAGCCCTTAAATATGGCACTATATAGAACGGTTCTAAACAGAAATCAAACCTTCAGTTTCACAAGATTCGTATTACCCAAAGGCTTCTTCTCAACGATGCCCCTGCCCTCCAGCCTCGACAGAATCCGGGAAACCTTCACCTTAGAAAGCCCTGACTCAGCCACGATATAGGTCTGCTCCAGCCTCCCATCCTCAAGAAGTAATTCAACCACCAGGCGCTCGTCCTCAGGCAAAACCCCAAGAAGCCTCTGAAACTGTTTCCTGTTAATCCTCCACTGAAACAACAAAACAATCAACGCACCAACGCCCATAGCAACAGCAGTCATCCCATAAACCATCAACGGGATAGAGGAGCCAGTGTCCGCCATATAATACCCGTTGAGTATGGAGAACATTATCCCCAGACCAAATACTGCAATAATCGCTACGGCTAGACGCGTCTCAGAGACCTCCATATTCAATCACTTAAATCCTCTTTCATCTCCAGAAAGGTTTCCTTATCTATCTCGCCCCGAACATACCTCATCTTCAACAAATCCATGGGCGTATCATGCCTCCCGGAACCCCGAAGAAGCCAATAAAATATCAAAGCCAGAACCAAAATGAAAAGAAGGTTCATGAGATAAAAAGTGGGTATGCCCAAAAGTTCATGCGGAAAAGGTTTATGCTTAAATGCAACATGAGAAAGCTTCTCCCCTGCACGGTGAACCAACTCGGTTGTTGTAACATTCATTTTTTACACCAGATTTATATTATCGATTAAAAAGAAAAAAGAGGGTATAGATGATAAACCCCCATATTTAGACACTGGGGAAACCCATCATTCTAAAACCATGGGAACGCCCCATATGATGGCCCCGGAAACCGGCTCCCTTGCTTTCCTTAATCGCCGCATTAACATCCTCCTCGGTCGCATCCTCAGAGAGACCAAGCCTCTCTTTAATGACAGGAAGCCTCTCCCCCCTCATCAACTGCCTTCTCTCATTCTGGGCGTCAAATAATTCCCTGACGGTTGAATCCCAGGACAGGCCAAGCTCATCCAGATCCTCCTCAAATAAGGCCTCACGTATCTCCTTGTGGGTTGCGTTCTTGGTTAAATCAAGGTCCGTTAGTCTATTACTCCTTATGGCATCCATCACCTCAGAATGAGTAGCGTCCTCATCCAGTCCAAGTCCTTCTTTAATTTCATCAGTCACAGGGCATCCACCCCCTCTCTTACCTAAGCCGCCGAATCCGACAGCATAAACCAGTCCCATAACCAGCAAAGCCGCCAAACCAGCAACAAAAAAATTCTTTAAATTCATTTCATATCACCTCTATAGTAGAAGAAATAGCTGAAACCAGATAAGTCTAGGGATGAAACACCCGTAACAATAAATGAAACATACCCATTCTGGATTCTAGGCTGGAAGACCTGACTCATGATAGTAGTCCGCTAGCTCGTGATCCAGGAAATAACTAATCACGGTTCTTATCACCACAATACCCCCCCCAAGACGGCCACCTCCTCCAGAGTGGGATTAAATATTGTGTGGACTATATCAGCAGCAATCAAGAACTCCAAGCCAAGCAACAGATAGGAACCAAGCTGAGGTCTCAGGGCTTCCCTGCCGTGGGCAATCTTCCCGCCCTGGAAACAGGTGAACTCCAGACGAAGAAGCCTTAAAAAAACAACCAACACACCCCATATAATAACAGAAACCCCAATGATGGCGATACCGAAAGAGATATACAACAATAAATCAATTAATTCCATAATTAAATATAGAAAAGGGAATAATAAACATGGAAAAATACCACCCTATTATTTTAATACTGGTTCTGTTATCAACTGCATGCATGCAAGAGAATCCAGAGACGATGACAGATATGGTAAAAACACCGGCTGATTGTGGGAAAATAGAGGACATCGAGAGCAGAGAGAGATGCCTGATGAATATGGCAATAGAGAACATGGAACCCAAACTCTGCGATGAGATACAGTACACCCCCTACAGAACAGCATGTCTCCAGAACACAGCCAAGAAACTCAAAAACCCTGGAATCTGCGAGAAAATAGAGGATAAAAGCCAGAGAAACAATTGCATCACATCCATAGCCCAGGAAACATGCGACCCCCTCTTCTGCGAGAAAATAAACCAGACAAACGAAAGAGATAACTGCTTCACCCTAACAGCCTACCGCCAGAGAAACATCACCACATGCAATGAAATAGAAAACAGCTACAAGAGAGATGGCTGCCGTCTGGAGGTAGCAAAGACTCTGGGAGACTATCTCCTCTGCGACAGGATACAGAAAAAAAACCTGTGGGATGAATGCACCCTCCATATAGCAATAGAAACCATGAACCCAAAAGTATGCGATAGATTTACTATAGTATACAAGAAACAGGACTGTCTAGGAGCTATAAAGAGAGCGCAGCAAGGTGACTAAACCCGCCTCCGAGCCCATACAATTACATGATATTTACCTGATGCGGTGCATTGGAATCAACGAATCCCCCACAGAAAAAAAGCCACCCTCAACCCTATATCAGAGAAAGAAACCCTTCTTAGTTCATGAGATGAACGGTCAATGTAGTGCACCATATACTCTCCCTCAACAAGCCTGTGATCCCATTTAATCTGGTACAGGGCATCCCGCTCAGTTAACTCTTTACCCAAGGTCATCAGCGAACACGTAACCCACCAGTTTATAGAGTAACCGGGCAGCCAGGTAATCAGGTGAACTAAAATCCTTTATGGGAGAAAACTCTACAACATCAAAGCCCACCACATTCCTCTCCCTGCACAGTAATTTCAGGAAATCCAAGAGCAGGTACCAGTCCAGGCCCCCTGGCTCCGGTGTTCCCACGGAAGGCATGATGGATGGGTCAAAGACGTCTAGGTCAATCGTAAGATAAACATTATCCTCCAAGGCATCTATCGCCTCCCTGAACCATTTTTTGTTGTCAAAGATGTCCCGGGCCCAGAGGAGGGTGTAACCCCTTTTTTTTATCAGCTCATTCTCCTCCCTGCTGAGGCTTCTAACACCCACCTGCACTGCATCAGCCATCTCCCTTACACGTGACATAACACATGCGTGACTATATTTTTCCCCCCTGAACTCATCCCTCAAGTCCGCGTGAGCATCCAGCTGCAGAATCGATAAATCACTGTATCTCTCAATGAAGGCCTCCACCATTCCAACAGAGAGAGAATGCTCTCCCCCGACCAGAACGGGAAACTTGCCGTCGCCTAAAACCCCAGCGGTTTTATCCCGTACCATCCTAACAGCCTCCAGGGGTTTCATTCCCTCAAGTTCAAGCTCCAGAAGGGAGATACCAACCTCAAAGGGGCTGGAAACTAATTCCTCGTCGAACAACTCCAGATTCAGGAAAGCATCCATTACAGCCTTAGGGCCCTTCGAGGTGCCCTTACCCCATGATACAGTAGCCTCATAAGGCGCTAATAGGAACACAACACCTGCTTTCTTGTATTCAACAAACTCCCAGGAGATACTTAAGGAATCGAATTCATGCATTCTCTTAAATCACCCACGAAATCCTCTAAAACCTCTCTGGAAACATGAGGCATCACCACAATCCTGATGGAATTGGTCTCCCGATCCAGCGAGAGAGCCCAGCCCCGCTCCAACAACAACCCATAAACCTGAGGCATTGAATCAGAGGTTAAGGCCACGAAATTAATCTCCGGCTCAATAACAGGCTCCACACCCTCCACACCCTCCAAAAGAGACAACAAAAATCTGGTGTTCTCCATGCACTCCCATACCTTGCTCCTGAAGCCTTCCACCCCATAGAACATGAGGTTAGCCCACACAGCCGCTATAAAACCAGCACTCCTGGATCCGGTCAATGTAGGCAGGGGTTCCTCCAGATAGGAGGGTTTAAACCTCAGGCGCTTCATATATGATTCATCCCGGAAGAGTATACAACCTGAGGGTATGGGGGTGTAGCCCATCTTGTGAGGGTCTATGGTCAGTGAATCAATGTTCACAAGGCCGAAATCTATTCTCTCCGAGTTCTCGAGGAAGGGTAGTACCATACCAGCGAACGCAGCATCCACGTGAAAGAATACATCCCCACAAAGCCCATTAACCTCCGTTATAGGATCCACGACACCCAATGCCGAGGTCCCGGCAGTCAAAACCACAGCAAGAGTTTCATCCGAAATCCCCTCCTGTATAGAGGCCACATCAGCCTTGAATTTCTCATCCAGGGGAATCCACTTGATCTCCAGCTCCAATAAATCCGCCGCCTTATCCAGAGAATAATGGGCTGACTCGGGTACCAGAATCTCTCTCCTGCCAGGATATTTTTTCTTGGCAGCCCACAGTGCCTGAATGTTGGCTTCAGTCCCTCCGCTGGTTACGTAACCGGAAAGATTCTTTTTCCCTAAAATAGAGCTGAACCATTTGATCACATCCATTTCCAGCTCCCCGGAATTAGGGAAAACGTAGCGGTCTAAGACGTTCACGTCAGAGAAAATCCTGTAGGCTTCAAGGGAAACATCAGAGGGTTCAGTGCACACGGAAGACAATATCCTCCCGTCCGCAAAGAACGGGTCTTTTTTCCTCAACTCCATAAGTCTCCCCAGTACATCATTCATTTTTATCCCTCAATCAGCTCCTCGACGGTTATCCGACCCTCATGCAGCGACGACCCTATCAGAACCCTGGACACACCCGCATCAAGGAGCACGGCCACATCCAGTAGAAACCGCACCCCACCACCATATATCAATTCCACACCATCAAGCCTGTCCACTATCATCTCGCACAAATCCAGATTGGGACCGGAGGACATACCCACCCGATCCAGATCTATAGCTATGACCTTCACTATGGTTGGGCTATCTCGTATAAGATCCAAGAACACGTCAAGGTCACAGTTCATCTCGCACAAGAGGCTTCCATTCCGTATGTCAAGGCCTAATGCAAACTTTTTAGGGAACCTCAACAGGTTAAGGGAGGTGAATGTTTCAGTAGCCAGTATAGGTATTATGCCCACCGCCTCTATGGAAAAAATAGCCTCCCCAGACCATGTGCCTATGTCTGCCATCACATCCAATCCAGTCCCCAACCTTATTCCCTTAAGTAGATCAAGGTTGGGTGATTTATTCATTATGCCATCCAGGTCTGCTACATAGATGGACTTGAATCCCAGCTGCTTGTAGGCCATGGAAACCTGGAGAGGGTTTGAGGAATCCACCAACATGCTGCTCAACTCCCTATATATCTCCCGCCTCCCCTGTTTTGCTCCAACAGCCACACCGTCTTTTATATCAATAACAGGCACAACGAAATCAATCAGTGACATATAGATATATTGGAATAGGATAGGAAAAGACAATTTATTTCGATTCACTACTAATATAGTAAGATATATATAGGCGATAGCACTAATTTAGTTAAATAGGATGAAAATCGACAGACTTGATTTAGAGATAATAAAACACCTGCAAGAGGATGCGAGATTAAGTTTCCGGCACCTGGGTAGGAAACTTAATGTGCCGCATACAACCGTGTTCACGAGAGCTGAAAAACTGGTAAAAAATGGAGTAATAAAAAAGTTCTCTGCCCTGATACACCCCCACGACATGGGCCTGCAGACAGGTTTCGTTATAATAGACGCCCCACCAGCCAAGTCAAAAGATATGGCGGAGAAGATATCCAAATTCAATGAAGCCCGGAGGGTGTACAGGACATTCGACGGGAAAATCATCACCAAGGTTGTGGTATCAGATCAACACAGAGGTTTAGAAAAATTCTTGACAAAAATAGGTGACTATCCCATGACTACCCTGGCTGTGCATGATGTTGTGAAATTTGAGGAGGGAGTGCACCCTGAAATCCTGAAGTCGCTTGACATATACCAGGATAAATGAAATTCCTAGTCTATGAATATTTTTCTTCAGGAGGCCTTCCAGACCAAAAAAAGAGCCTGTTGATGGAAGGCCTCTGTATGCTGAATCTTATAGTAGACGGATTACGAAGGGAAAAGCATCATGTTTATTCCGTGATAGGTGAGTTAAACAATATCGGAGGTGATGTGGTGGTATTAGAGAAACAAATGGATCCTGCATCCTTCCTCATGGAGAAAGTTGATGAGTTAGGTGTAGATTACGTCTATCCCATAGCACCTGATCGAGAGCTTGCAGTTATTGCATCAACCCTCAAGGGAGAGGTTGATGCGGTCTGTTCCGAGCCGGATGCATTAGAGAAGGCAGCTGATAAATGGCAGACATATATACTACTGAAAAAAAAGGGTTTGAGACAGCCTGAGACATTCAAGGATCGCTGCCCAAAGAAGAATTTCTTGGTGAAGCCACGGTATGGTGTGGGATGTGAGGGTGTTTCCCTTAACTCAGGAACCAGCAGGGAATCCATAAACCAGGAGTATATCAAGGGAACAGATGCCAGCGTGAGCGTATTCTCCGACGGCAGGAACTCTAAGGCAGTATCCCTGAACAAGCAACACATCACCCGGACAGGGAATATTTTAGGTTACAGTGGAGGGGTTGTTCCATTAAGTCACCCCCTCAGCGATGATGCCTTTATTTTAGCGGAGAAGGCAGTGAACAGCATCAAAGGACTTAAGGGCTGTGTAGGGGTGGATATGGTGTTATCAGATGAACCATATATCATAGAAATCAACCCGAGGGTTACCACCTCCATGGCAGCCCTGGAGCAGGCAGCCGACTTTAATGTAGCAGCTTCCTCGCTTGAAGCATATAAAGGAAATCTCCCCAAGAGACCTGAATTCAAGAGTAACGTGGAGTTCAATCTGACAGATGAGGGGATATCTTTTTTCCACACAGACATATAATACAAAATGAAGCTTCTGGGTCTGGACATAGGTGGAGCCAACATAAAAACCGCTTTTTCCGGAGTTGACGGGCTGATTCAGGGTTCCTGCTATTTCCCCATCTGGGAGAGAAAGCATGAACTAAGGCCTTTCCTAGGTAGGGTTGTGGAAGAATTCAAACCAGAGAGGGTTGCCTTGACCATGACAGCAGAGTTGTCGGATGCTTTCAGCAACAAGAGGGAGGGGGTTAATTTTATAGTAGACTCATTAGAGGGGTGCTTTAACGGAAGAATTCTTGTTTCGTCCACTGATGGTGTTTTCGTATCCCCAAAAGAGGCGAGGGAAGAGTATATGAAGGTTGCCTCAGCTAACTGGGTTGCAATCAGCCAATACGCTGCGAAGAGATATGATTCAGGGGTTTTAGTGGATGTGGGGAGCACCACCACAGACATCATACCCTTCAGCGAGGGATTAATCGTTCCAGAGGGTAGAACCGACTTGGAGAGGCTCCAAAGCGGTGAACTATTATATACCGGAGCCCTGAGAACTAATCTGGCAACTATAGCAGACTCTGTGCCAGTTAGGGGGGTGGAAACCGGAGTCTCCTCCGAGTTTTTCGCCTTAACAGCAGACGTCTACAGGGTACTTGGGGATATACAAGAAGAGGATTACGTGTGCGACACACCCGATGAACGAGGTAAGAGCACCAAGGAGTGCATGGCGAGAATTGCTAGAGTTGTCTGCGCAGACACATTAATGCTGGATGATGAAGAGATAAGGGATATCGCCTGCTACCTGAAAGATAATCAGTTGGGTTTGGTCAGGAGGGGTATGGAGAAAATAGCCGATAGGTGGGGGCTCGATAAAGCATTCACCTGTGGTAGCGGCTCTTTTATCGCAGAGAAGGCAGCTTGTAAAGCAGGGCTTGAAATCCATCGACTTGAGATGAACACCGCATCCGCTATGTTAAATCTGTTGAGGGAATAGAAAAAAGAATATATATCATAGGAGGATAATAGATTATAAGGATGGATAAATCAGAACTTTCAGATAAGGTCTCTGAAGAGCTTGATAAACTACCCAAGGAGTACATAACTCTTATAACTGTGAACGCAAACGATTACCTGAGGGTAAACCTCCAAATCCTCAAGTTCCTATGCAATAACAAAGGCTTGTACGGCATCTACGTGAGCATCAACAGACCCTACACTTCCAGCCTCCAGATAATGAAGGGAAACGACATAGAAACCGATAACCTATTCTTCGTGGACTGCATATCCATACTACTCGGAGACACGCCTTTCAGGACAGCAAGATGCCTCTTCACCTCACCTGAAAACTTAACCGACATAGCTGTTTTAATCGACCAGTGGGTCAGGAGCCTGCCTGAAGGAGATAAATTCCTTTTCCTTGATTCATTATCCACCCTACTCATATATAACTCTGTGGGGAATGTAACAAAATTCTCACACTTCATCACAGGGAAGATGAGGCAGTGGGGTTTAAATGGGGTGTTGATGTCGCTGGAGAAGGAAAACAACCCGGAGATACTGGATAATATATCCCAGTTCTGCGACAGGAAGATAAACCTATAATGGAGGTTATAGGACAATACACTGCGGTAGAGTACATTGTCCTCTACATCATAGCTTCGATGTGTTTCATCTCCTATCTCTGGATGAGACAAAGCATAAAGAAGCTCACCAAGGGACATGTGAAGAAGCTCTTCAACTACATGCTGTGGATTGTTAAATGGGTTTCCTCTGCGCCATCTGGTTGTTTATCCTGCAGGTGAATTTCATAGAACTGGAACGTTCCAGCATTATCTCATCTTTCGCCGTTTTCATATCCATGCTTTTCCTGATAGTATCCCATATATCCGTGAAGATGAAGGAGGTCAGCGAAATCTTTGGCTTCAGATAACCTCGTCCAGCTCAGCCAGCTCGTCCACCACAAAATCAGCTCCTAGATCAATAAGCTTCTCCCTCAACCTTTTTTTCCCTGAATCATTCCTTATTGATGCAGTAACCCCTATGGAACGGAACCCTGCTCTCTTGGCCGCTATTACGTCATCAGGAACGTCGCCTACGTAGGCTATATTTCCCCCTCCGATAAAACCCTTCACTTCCTCAATCCTTTTCCTGCATTCCAGAAGCTGTGACGGATCCGGCTTCCCTGAGGGGAAGTCATCGCTTCCCACGATAAATTCTTCATTGAAGAATTCACGGAATCCATGCATCTTAAGGACAACGTCTATCTCGAAATGCTCTCTCCCTGAGGCAATCCCCATAATGTGTCTCTCTGATAACCTGCTCAGGAGCTTCTGAGCGGTCAGGGGCTTCTCATTTCTGATAAATCCCTTACTTTTAACGTGCTCCGGCTTGAAGCCATATTTCTTTCTGAATAAATCCCGCCCGAGATACATTTCCTGGAATAACTGCTTTATCAAATCAGTGTGCCAGAACTTCTCTGCTGTTTCCTCGCTTCCACCATAGAGCTCAACCAGAGCGTTTCGGAGATTTGCAAGCCCTCCCCCCTTAGCTGCTGTTCCCTTAAAAACAGGGTCTAAATCCAGACCCCTATGGGATTCATCCCACATCATGGGAAGGTCCTTCAATGAATTAACGCATTTACCTCTGGAATCTATTTCTGAGATGATACCTGTCAGGAAACATAAAACCGCTCCGTAGGTTATCTCCCAGTCGTTGTTGAATCCCCCCGCCATCTTGAACTTCTGCGTGTCCTCTATAGACAGCAGGTAATCATCAAGCCCTAAGCCCACTATTTCCGTGAAATAATACTGGGTTGTTTCCACGATAGCTTTCCTGTAGGAGTCACCGACATACACCAGAACGCCGTCGATGTCCCAGATAAGCGCCCTTAAATCCAAGTTAACTGTACCTCTCATTTTGTGGGGATTATATTAATCATACTCTGCTATAAATAAATTCAGAGGAGAAAATGCTTGATGCAGGGAAACTTGAGGCAGATCTCTCAGACCTGCCCAGCAGGTATATCATATTAATAACAGGTTCAGGGAAAGAGTATCAGGAAGCCAAGCTCCGGGTACTGGATAATTTATGCAACGAGAAGAGGATTAATGGCATATATGTCAGCCAGAAAACACCTGTTAAAAAGATTCTGTCTGTGTTCAAGAAGAAGGGGATTAAATCAGACAGGATTTTCTTTATAGACGCTACGGGTGAGGACTACAAAGAGACAAAGAGGATAGGTAGATATCTCTATTTATCCCCCCAGCAGGTATCTGATATGGCTATCGCCATAGAGGGTTGGGTGAGAGTATTACCCGTAGGGGATAAGTTTCTTTTCTTAGACGATTACTCTGCCTTGTTCATATATAACTCCCTGGGCTCTGTGAAGGCCTTCGGCGACTTCCTGAGGAACAGGATGAGGCTCTGGGGCCTAAGGTACGTTTTCATCTCCGTTGAGCGAAGATATGATCTAAAGGTTCTGGATAGGATATATAATATATGCGATAAAATAATTGAGGTCCAATCAATCGGTAAATAAAAAAAAAATGGTTTCACTGGAGATATCCTATCTTGACCTGAATTACATGATGCTTTTCCTAATCGCGAGCTTGTGTTTCGTGTCTTATATCTGGATCAGGGAGAGTATCAAGGGATTGAGTGTCGGCCTCCTCGAGGATTTGTTCAAGACCTTCCTTTGGATAATCCGCTGGGGTTTCCTCTATGCCGTATGGCTTTTTGTTGTGGGAGTAGAGTACTTTGAAATCTCCATCGACCCATCCCTTAAGTCCCTGCTTGATTCAATATTTTTGGCTATTTTGTTCATGATTATTTCATATACAGCCACCAAGATGCAATCGCTGGGTAAAATCTACGGCTTCAAGAATAAATAGTTTTTTAGGTCTGAAAGTGTATCTTATTTAATGGAGATTGTTTTTTTAGGCACCAGTTGTGCTGTTCCCACAGAAAAGAGGGGGTTGCCTGCTGTTTTGCTGGAGTACCTTAACGAATACTATCTCTTCGACTGCGGTGAGGGAAGCCAGAGACAGATGCGGATTGCAGGCATCAATTTCATGAGGATAGACCACATTTTCATCACACACCTGCATGCCGACCACTTCATGGGCTTAGCCGGCCTTATTCAGAGCATGGATTTTCTGGAGCGCAACAGAGTGCTTAACCTATACGGGCCAGCAGGCTTTAAGAAGACCATGGAGCATATGATGTCGCTGGGAAGTTTCTCAATGGACTACATGAGCCTATCCATTAACGAGGTAAGCCCAGGATGGGTCCTGGACTGCGACCGATTCAGAGTTTCCTGTTTCAGGACAGAGCATACATCCAACTCCGTAGGATATGTGTTCGAGGAGGACAGCAAGAGGACGTTTCTCAAAAAGAAGGCCCTCAAACTGGGTGTTCCGGAGGGTGTGTTGTTTTCCAGATTGCAGAAGGGTCATGAGGTGGAGGTTGACGGCAGGAAGATTACGCCAGAGATGGTTTTATCTGACCCCGTTCCCGGGAGGAAGGTAGTTTATACAGGGGATACGAGAGCCTGCGATGGCGTAAGGGAAGCAGCTAGGGGAGCGGATGTTTTGATTCATGATTCCACCTTCAGCGACTCCGAGGAAGAGAAAACAACGTTGATGGCTCATTGCACAGCCAGACAGGCGGCTGAGGTGGCCAGGGAAGCTGGCGTGAAGAGACTGTATCTCACACACCTAAGCCAGAGGTACACTAACCCATCTATTCTGGAGCAGGAGGCGAGGGAGGTTTTCCCCAAGAGTTATGTGGCTGAGGACTTCATGAGAATCAAGGTCGCAAAACACGACCCCTGAAAAGATATGGACGCTGTTATACTGGCCGCAGGTAGAGGCAGGAGGCTGAGGCCCTTAACTGATGAGTTGCCTAAGGCCCTGCTACCGGTGGATGGTAGACCACTACTGGAGCAACTCATCATGAACCTGTCTAAAGCAGGTATAGAGTCATTCACTCTGGTTGTGGGATTTCTTGGTGATTTAGTGGTTTCTTTTCTCAAGGAAGAGGGTTTAGCAGGCAAGCTGGAGATAGATTTCGTCTACCAAAGAGAGCAGCTGGGTTCAGCGCACGCCCTCAGGCAGGTGAAGTTACGGGGAGGGGATTATCTGGTATCCGCATGTGACTGCCTTTACCCTGTAGGATACCTTAAAAAGTTCCTGGAGTTTCATTTTACAGGCGGGCAGGATATCACCTTGGCCCTGAAGAAACTATCCCCTGAAGAAATGAGTGAATCCAGCACTGTTTTATTGGAGAAAGATAAGGTAACAAAAATTATAGAGAAACCCTCCCGGGAGGAGTTTTTATCTCCCATAGCCTGCGCACCCCTCTATATTTTCCCGCCCGGAAGCGAAGGATTTATCCAAGGGGTGAAAAAGTCGAAGAGGGGTGAGTACGAGATAACCTCGGTTATACAGAACATGCTCGACTCCGGATATGGCGCCAGAGGCCTTCAAGTAAAGGAATGGGCTCACCTCTCAGATACCAGAGACCTCCTGAGACTAAACTTCCCCTACCTCAAAAGGTTGTTGGAGTGAGATAACTTAATGGATTTATAGGTGTGTGTAGATAGTTTAATTGTTGGAAAATGAGTCAGGAACTGGAGAGCTACGGGAGGGTAAAGATAACAAGCGAGGCAGAAAGCAACATACCATTATATCAGGTGCAGGAGTTGGACTGGAACCAGAAGGAGAAGGAAATACTAGACGACCCCAAAGCATTCATAACAGACTACAAGCTGGTGCAGAAACAACTGGATCCTATAAGGAACATAGAAGATAAAGAGAAATTCCTGGATGAACTAATCAGAGACAGGATAAAAACCAAAAAAATAGAAACAACAAACGAAAACGCCCTAGTCGACGGCATCATAGACAACCTGTTCTTCGGTTACGGTAAGATAGGGCCCCTGATGAGAGACGATATGCTCGAGGAGATCATGATAAACGGTATCAACATCCCATTATACATATTCCACCGTAAATACGGGATGTGCGAGACAAACGTAAGATACGAAGGTAGAAATAGCATAAACGAGTTCATACAGGCAACAAGCCACTTCGTTGAGAGAGATATAGGACCAGAAAATCCGATACTGGACGGGCACCTCATCGACGGAAGCAGGATAAACATCTCGGTTCCGCCAGCAGCACCATATGGTCCCAGCATCACCATCCGAAAATTCAGGAAATCACCTTTCACCATAATAGACCTTATCCTGAAAAAAACCATCTCCATTGAACTATCAGCATTCCTCTGGTTAGCAGTTGATGGTATGGGAGTGCACCCCTGCAACATTCTGGTGGCAGGAGGCTCAGGCGCTGGGAAAACCACCCTCCTGAACGCGCTGGCAATGTTCATACCCGAACACGAGAGGGTGGTGACAGTAGAAGACACACTAGAGTTGAACTTCGAATTCCTCAAGAACTGGGTGCCCCTGGAGGGAGTCCCGTCCCTGGGGAAGGAAGATAAGGGAGGGGAAGTCACCCTCGAGGTTCTGGTGGAGAACACCCTCAGGATGAGGCCTGATAGGATAATAACAGGAGAGGTCAGGGGCAGGGAAGCTGAACCCCTTTTTGTGGCAATGGACATAGGACTCAACGGATCCATGGGAACCATACACAGCAACAACTCCAAGGAAACCGTAACCCGACTGGTGAACAAACCAATGGATGTCCCGCTGAGGATGCTCACCCTCCTACATCTTGTGGTTGTGTTAAACAGGCACTACGACCGAGAGAAAGGGATGTATCGAAGAGTCACGGAGGTAGGGGAGATCACTGGAATAGAGGGTGATGTAGTCCAGATAGGTGAAATCTACAAGTGGGACTACAAGACAGACAAGATAAAGAGAACAGAATACCCGATACTGTTGAAAGAATATATATGCAGATGGTGCGGCCTCAGCAAAAAAGAACTTAACAAGGAGATATTCATCAGATGTAAGATACTTGAGCACATGGCAAAAAAGGGTATAAAAGAAAGAGACCAGGTAATCCCTGTGTTCAGGGAATACCATTATAGTCCCCAGAGGGTCATAGCCCGTTTCAGACAATAAATAGGTTGATGCGAGAATCTACTCCTTTTTTTCCAGGCGAGCGTATCTGAACAACACCAGCGATACCAGAACACTGGCGAATGAACCAGTGACTATACCCCACCATACACCCTCCAGACCGAAGCCGAACTTAACAGCCAATAAATATGCTGCAGGCACAGCAAACAATATGCTTCGGGAGCAGTTAATCAACAAGGCCAGGGGAGCCCTGCCCGAGCCCAAAA
This sequence comes from Candidatus Altarchaeales archaeon ex4484_2, assembly GCA_002254565.1. GTDB lineage: Archaea > Altiarchaeota > Altiarchaeia > IMC4 > QMZM01 > EX4484-2. The sequence continues at coordinate 20,524 of NJEG01000005.1, forward strand.
AAGCGCCCGTTATAGAGAAGACAACACCCAGCACTATATAGCTTAAGGGCAGAATCCTCAACATTGAAGCACCATATTCAATCACCAACGGCTCAGAATTAAATATTGAAGTAATCTCCGGGGCAAACAAATAAAAAACAACCCCGAACAAGCTCATAAAAGCTGAAGACATAACTCCAGCCTTCAGGGTAAAACTCCTAGCTCTCTCCACCTTACCAGCGCCTATATTCTGACCCACGATACTGACCAGAGCAATGGACACGCCCAAACCAGGTAATATTGCAAGACTATCTAATCTGAAGCCGACCCCGAAGGCTGCTAGGGCATCAGTTCCGAAAAAACCCACAATAATAGTCAACATAAACATCCCCACACTCAAGCTGATATTTGAGAGAGCAGAGGGTATGCCCACTGAAAAGATACGTCTGATGTATTCGAAGTCGAACCCGAAATTCCTGAAGTCAAGCTTAACCCAGGCCCTCCCTGAGTGGACGTAATACAATACAAAGATAAGAGCATAAACCCTGGAGAATGCTGTTGCCAGGGCAGCGCCCTGAACCCCCAGCCCTGCCCAGAAAATCAGTACAGGGTCTAGTATGATGTTTAGTATAGCAGCTGAACCCATCACCTTCATAGGGGTTAACATATCACCTTCACCCCGTAGTATGCTGTTGCCGACGAAGCTTAGAAGAGTTAATGGAGCGAAAGCGAGCAGGATGTTTATGTAATCCAGGGCCATGATCTTAAGGGATCCTGAGGCGCCCATTAAATCAAAAAGGAAGGGAGCAGCCAATATGCCTGCAAGGCTTAGAAATAAACCAAGGAAAAAAGCAGCAAGTAAACCATGTTCTGAGGCATTATCCGCTCTCTTCTGGGCTTTAGCCCCTATGAAACGGGCGACAACCGATGTTACGCCAACCCCGATACCAGAACCCAGGGAGATAATAAGGAATAACATAGGAAAGCTTATGCTAACAGCTGCAAGAGCCTCCGCGCTGATCTTGCCCACAAAGAAAGCATCCGCAAGGTTGAATGTGCTATGCAAGAAAAAAGCAACAACCATAGGCCATGAAGTCTTAACTAAGGTCTCAACTACCCCACCCTCAGTCAAATCCTCACCCATGCAATAGGATTGTGACTCACTGAATAAAAAATCTTTTTTATTTCCTCTACGTATAGACTTCCGCAGGATTAAAGACCCTTTCTTGAGTAGTCTTCAATTCATCCTCATCCAGGCGGCGGTAGAAGCAGCTCCGATATCCCATGTGACATGCACCACCCTTTTGTTTAACCTTGAATAATAAGGCATCTCCGTCGCAGTCCACGTACACCTCAACAACCTCCTGGGTGTTGCCTGAGGACTCTCCCTTCCTCCAAAGCCGCCTCCTGTTTGTGGAATAGTAATGCATGACCCCAGTCTCCAGCGTCAACTCCAGGGATTCCCTGTTCATGAATGCAGTCATCAACACCTCATCACTACCTGAATCCTGCACTATAGCAAGATACAAGCCATCTATACCATCAACAACCCTAGCCTTTAACTCATCAAAGAGTGAATTCATTCTCATCTCCAATTGCATTTATACCTGAATTATTAATTATTATGCAGGAAACAAAAAAATGGCAATGAAAGGAAAAAACAGCGGAGACCAGCAAATTATCAGAGTAAGAGTCCCAAGAGATAACCAGTTTCTCGGAGAGGTTGAGCAGATGCTAGGCAACAGAAGAATGCTTGTGAGATGCACCGACGGCCACACCAGACTCTGCAGGATACCTGGGAAAATAAGGAAACGTATCTGGATAAAAGAGGGTTACATAGTCCTGATAGAGCCATGGGAGGTACAGTCTGATGAAAGAGGTGATATCCTGTGGAGATATAACAAGGGACAGGTCAGCTGGCTGAAGAGAAAGGGACTTCTGAAGAAACTGGATGAAGAGTAGATAAACTTCTGTTTCCAAGTAGTAATTGGTGAAAAAATCTGAATACGAGCTCCGGAAAATATACGCTGGGGTCTTCGACAAATCAACGCTGCTATCTCTTGAGAGGCTGATGAGGGGGGGATATCTGGAAGAGTTAGAGTCAATGATATCCACTGGAAAAGAAGCCAATGTCTACCACGGGTGCATGGGAGAAAAAGAGATAGCGGTAAAGATTTATGCCATAGATGCTTCCTCCTTCAAGAACATGGAGAAATACATTTTGGGAGACAGGAGATTCAAGACCTGGAGGAATAGGAGGCAGTTGGTCTACACCTGGGCGCAGAAGGAATACAAGAACCTGGCAAGAGTCCACGGCTTTATAGAGTGCCCCAGACCCCATCAAGCATACAGGAATATTCTTGTTATGGATTTCATTGGAAGAGACAACATACCAGCTCCTCGATTAAAGGATTCACCACCCAAAAACCCCAAGGAATACTTCAATAAGATAGTGGGCTACATTAGGGGGATGTATGAGAGGGGTTTGGTTCATGCAGATCTCTCTGAATACAACGTACTGAATACAGGAGAAAAGCCAGTTATCATAGACTTATCCACCGGAGTCTTGTTAGACCACCCTCTAGCAGATAAATTCCTAAAAAGAGACATATATAATATCTGCCGCTACTTCAGGTCTGAGGGCGTGGATTGTGATGAAAAGGAGGTGCTGGCTGAAGTAAAAAAAATTTCCAGAGGAAATTTTTAACTTGTATATTTTCGTATACAATAAAAAATGAGTGAATACCTTGTTGAGCGGATTAAGGCATCAGGCCATCCTAATGTGTCAGCGAGGCATAAGACGACACTGGAGGTTACAGGAGATAATTACCTGACCCCCACAGGAGATTGTATAGTGGCCATAAATGCTGATAGATGTTTCCCTGAGTTCTCCCCTGGTTTCCTGGATCTGCTGAAGAGTGAAGGCTCCAGAGTTGAGGTGTTGATTGAGTGTAACGGTGTTAGGGATAAGGTAACCGCCAGAGGGGATAAGGCCTTGACTCTAAACCATGGGAGTGAGATGGTGGTGAGGAAAAGCAGCTACGTATGTGGGAGGACACTGGCTGTTAAGGCAGATAAGGCAGCAGCTGACCTGAAAAGGGAGCTGGTGGATGAACTGAAACGGGGGAATGAGGTAATAGTAGAGTTGAGGGTTTATTAGCTGGTTATCCGCAGGGCCAGGCTCTCGTTTATTAAATCATCACGGTATATGGAGAGGGAGATATATATTCTTGTAACCGCCTCCTCGAAGTAATCAAGTTCCCGGGTGTAGCCTACCAGTATGAGTTCCTGCTCCTCCCCTCTTTTGAGTTCTCCGTAGCTCCCGTACCGGTATTCATCAACCCTCATCAGGCTCCCCCCAGCACCAGGTGTGTAGTAGGAATCTTTTAGCTTGTATTCCCCGGAAACAGGTTTGATGAAGCCTATTACCTTAGGATAATATCTGAGCTTAATCCTCGCACCAGCCACATACCCGTCCTCCCCGCTCAGCGGGTACCTGGAATGAAGCCTTAATACAAAGGAGGAGCTCTCTGGTATTTCCTTCCTAAAGCCTTCCCGCAGGTAGACCCACGGGTATTTGGAGTCTATTTCCTCCTTAAGAGCATAGTCTGAGGTGAGGTTAGCTGGTGCTATGCTTATGGAGTCAAGGAGCTCCACCTTAAGGTACGGTGAGCTCCCTGATGCTTTAGTGTAGCTTTTTTCCCCTGCCTTTAGAGTATCCCGGACCGAGTAGGTTGTACAGCCGGACAACAGGATAACAACTGAGATAGATAAAATCAACAAAAAATTTTTTTTGTCGGTCATTGTTCAATTCATCAGGTAAATATAAGGATTATATATTGAAGTATCAAGACATGTGATTGAATAAGAAGGTAGGAACGTAATAAATAAAGAGAGAGAAAAAAATGTTCATGACACCGAAAAATAATCTTGTGACCATAGACAAGGACCAGAACCTGAAGGATGCATTAACCTTGATGAAGAAAAACAGGTTATCGAAGTTGATGGTTACAGAAGATGGAGAAATAATAGGTATATTAACGGACGGAGACATAGAGGAGAGACTTGGCACCGGAAGAGAGAGGAAACTTAAGACCAGCCAGATACACGTCTCATCAGCGATGACCAAGGACCTCAAGTACTGGGATGCTGAACCGGGAGATTTTTATATGTCTGGAGATATGCAGAGAGACCTGAGATACGAGAAAATCAGGGAGATGGCGGAATCTATGCTTGAAAACAACATCTCTTCCCTGCCGCTCAGAGAGGAGGGGAAGGTGATAGGCTTGGTGTCCGAAACAGACCTGGTAGAGACTCTTAGGGGCTCCAGAAAGCTGGTTGAGGAAGTCTACACAAGAGGCTGTTTAACAGTAAACCCAAACGATACGCTAGTCCATGCCAGGAAAATAATGCACGAGAACAACATAGGACGGCTGGTGGTGGAAAACAGGGGATACATCGCAGGTATTGTTACGGATAAGGACGTGGCTGAGGGACTTAATATATTCCGTAGGGCATTGGACAGTCTACATCACCCAGACATCAAGGCACTCAGGATAGGGGATGTGATGACACCCGACCCCTTACTCATAGACCACGAGGACACCATAGGTCAAGCAGTGGAGATGATGCTGGAAAACAAAATCTCCGGCCTGCCGGTGACAGGAGAACACCCGGGGATAATAACCAAGAAAGACCTTATTAAAGGCATAGCATATAACCTGATGTAGGTACAGTAACCAAAAAAGAAGCAAGCCTCGGGTTCGTAAAACCAGGTGTGAGTTCCCATGGGAACCCTTAAGGTCGTGGGGATGGAGTTACTTACTACTTATCGGTTTTGTACCCTCCCAAGGGATTCCTCAACTTGTTTATACTTTAATGTCTAATTATCTTTCACTAAGAGATAATGGTTACACAAAGTGTATTCCTGGGGCCGAAGGAATTGAAACTGATTCTAACCCTAGAGAGGGAAGGTAAGAGGATTTAATCTATCTTATGTGACAAATTTAGGGTAGATGCAGGAAGCAACAAAAACCAGAAGCAAGCCTTGGATTCCAGATACCAGCTGAACTACGGACTAACAGCAACCTGCTTCAAGCCAAGACGCTCGTCTAAACCCAACATCAGATTCATGTTCTGCACCGCAGTACCGGAGCCGCCCTTTATCAGGTTATCTGTTGCTGAAAGCAGCAGAATCCTTCCCCGCCCCCTGTCGAAGTTAACCCCGATATCGCAGAAGTTGGTGTTAATAACATCCTTTAGGTTGGGCACGTTCTCCCCAGCCGAAGATAGAATCCGGACGAAAAACTCCTCACTATAGAAGTCACCGAATAGTTTACCTAAATCAATCTCCCCGTTTGAGAAGAGATTAACATATGATAATATCCCCCGGCAGTGGTTACCGATTGAAGGAGTGAATGAGATGCTCAGATCCGAATCAAACTCCCTGGACAGGATGTGCTCCATCTCAGGGGTGTGCCTGTGCTCCAGAACCCTATACGGCCTCAGGTTGGATGACATCTCGGGATGATGCAGGAAACGGGAGGGTTTAGCTCCTGCCCCGGAGGAGCCTGATACAGAGGAGACCACAATCCTTCCCAGGTCAAGTGACTTCTTATGCCTTGACAGAGGAGCCAGGGCCAGTATTATTGAGGTGGTATAGCACCCGGGATTAGCTATGAAACTTGCTTTCTTTATCTCCTCCCGATATAGCTCAGGCAGACCGTAGACTGCCTTATCAAGAAGCTCCGGGTTGTCGAAGCCCGGGTAGGTTTTTGAATCAATCTCCGGGTTCTTGATGCGGAACTTGCCGCCCATGCTAACAACCTTAATCCCTCTCTCAAGAACTGATTGCATGGAATTAATCCATTCACCGGGTGGTGCAGCAACATAGAGGAAGTCAGCGTCCAGGTTCTCTAAATCCATCTCCCGGAACTCAGCATCCAGAAACCCTCTTAGGTAAGTGAGGTGTGAGGAAACCTTCTTCCCTGCCAGGCTCCTTGATACGGGAATTATTTCATCGATTTTGGGGTGATTAACCAGAAGCCGGAGCAGTTCGGAACCGATATACCCTGATGCCCCTATCACAGCAACAGAAGTCATTTTTGTTCCCCGGCCAGTTTCACATCCTCATGGGTTATTGTCTTCCTGCCAGCGTGTTTAGCGAAAACAGCAGCCCTCGTGGATAGCTCAACCGCAAAAGACTCCAGCTCATCCCTCAAGTCCTCAACAGCTCTCTCACTCACCCTGTCAACTCCCTTGGACAGCCCAGTCCTCCTCATAATCCTATCCACCGGCGCTAGAGGTATTTCAGCCATAATCTAATCATTTATTGATTGCAATTATGGATTAATAAACTATTTTCTCTTCCTCTTGTGAGGGTATTTATTTTGTAACGATTAATTAATATAAATACACGCTTATGTAGTGGTGATACCCATGACATCAAAAAAAGATAAGTTCATTCTATGGCTTGAGGAGACAGGAATAGAAGACATTCCCCTGGTTGGAGGGAAAAACGCCTCCCTGGGAGAGATGATAAAAGAGCTGGCTGACGAAGGCGTTAACGTACCCAACGGATTCGCCATAACAGCAGAGGCATATAAACACCTGCTCAAACACGGAGGCATAGAGGAGGATATAACAGAGATACTATCCGATCTGGATACACACAACATCCAGAACCTCAGAAGGAAGGGGAAGGAGATACGGGAATTAATCAGGAACCTGGATTTCCCGCAAGAGCTGAGGAATGCTATCACGGAGGCATATAGGGAGATGGGCTCCCGCTTCGGGTACGGGGAAAACCCTGATGTTGCCGTGAGGTCTAGTGCAACAGCTGAGGACTTGCCTGATGCATCATTCGCAGGGCAGCAGGACACATACCTGAACATTAAGGGAGATAATGACCTCATAGAGGCCTGTAAGAAATGCTTTGCCTCCCTCTTTACTGATCGGGCCATATCCTACAGGGAGGATAAAGGATTCAACCACTTCGATGTGTATTTGTCTATTGCCGTGCAGAAGATGGTGCGCTCGGATGCATCATCCTCTGGTGTCATGTTCTCTATCGATACCGAATCCGGGTTCAAGGATGCTGTGTTCATAACAGGTTCATACGGTCTGGGTGAAAACATCGTTCAGGGCGCAGTGAACCCCGATGAATTCTATGTCTTCAAGCCCACACTCAGGGAAGGCTACAAACCAATCATAGGCAAAAAACTGGGCAACAAGAAGATAAAGATGGTATACTCCGATAAGGGAGATGAGAAGATAAGAAACATAGAAACCCGAGAAGAAGAAAGGGGAACATTCTGCATAAACGACGAAGAGATATTGAAACTAGCTAAGTGGGCTTGCATCATAGAAGACCACTACAGTGAAAAGGCGGGATACTTTAAGCCCATGGACATTGAGTGGGCGAAAGACGGTGACGGGGAGAAAGCAGGTACCGGAGAACTTTTTATAGTACAGGCCCGTCCCGAGACCGTGCACTCCCAGAAAGATTTCTCCATAATCAAGAACTACGTCCTCAAAGAGGAAGGCAACGTCCTGGTGGAGGGACATGCTGTTGGTGAAATGATAGGTCAGGGTAAAGTTAATGTTATAGTCTCAGCAGAGCATATCCAGAAATTCAAGAAAGGTGAGGTTCTCGTGACTGATATGACAGACCCTGACTGGGAGCCGATTATGAAGATTGCTGCTGCAATAGTAACCAACAGGGGAGGCAGGACCTGTCACGCAGCCATCGTCTCCAGGGAGCTGGGCATACCCTGCGTCATAGGAAGCGAGGACGCCACCGAAAAACTCAGGGCAGGTCAGGAGGTGACCGTATCATGCGCTGAGGGAGAGACAGGCAAAGTCTACGACGGACTGCTTGATTTCAAGATTGAGGAGATTAACCTGGAAAAACTCCCTGAAACCAGAACAAAGATTATGATGAACGTGGGTCTGCCTGACAAGGCCTTCGTGGAGGGGCAGATACCAAATGATGGCGTGGGCCTGGCAAGAGAAGAATTCATTATTAACTCCTACATCGGCATACACCCTCTTGCTCTGATACATTATGATGAACTGAAGAAGAAGGCAGGAAACGATAAGAGAATCAGGGAAGTAATCGAAAAAATCGATGAAAAAACCTCCGCCTACGAGAACAAGGTCGACTTCTTTATCGATGAGTTAGCGAGAGGAATTGGGAGGATAGCGGCAGGATTCTACCCTAATGACGTAATAGTCAGGTTATCTGACTTCAAAACCAATGAATACGCTAACCTCTTGGGGGGGTATCTCTATGAACCAAAGGAGAGCAACCCAATGATCGGCTGGAGAGGCGCCTCAAGATACTATGATGAAGACTTCAAGCCGGCTTTTGGTTTAGAGTGCAGGGCCCTGCTGAAGGCCAGGGAAGATATGGGTTTAAGGAATATTAAGGCCATGATACCCTTCTGCCGGACCGTGGAGGAGGGTAAAAGGGTTATTGAAACAATGGAGGAGTTCGGCCTGGTGCAGGGTGAAAACAACCTGGAGGTGTACGTTATGTGCGAGGTCCCAAGCAATGTTGTTCTAGCAGATCAGTTCGCTGAAATATTCGACGGCTTCAGCATAGGAAGCAACGACCTGACGCAGCTCACCCTGGGATTGGACAGGGACTCCGAGCTTGTTGCCAGAATATATGATGAGAGAAACGATGCCGTGAAGAGGCTTATAAAGCAGGTTATTGACGTCGCCAAAGAAAAGGGGAAGAAGATCGGTATCTGCGGGCAGGCGCCCTCAGACTACGAGGAATTTGCAACCTTCCTTGTCGAGTGCGGGATAGACAGCATGAGCCTGAACCCTGACACGGTCATTAAGACCAAGATTAAGATAGCTGATAAGGAAAGGGAACTGGGCATAAAACCGGATTAATTTTTTTTTTCGTTTATATCTGCAGGATTAATCATTATACAACAATACGTTCAGCGCAGATTAAAGTGAACAAGTTGAAGGGATTAGAATAGAGTATGGATATTAGAAAGGAACTTCAGGAGGATATTGACGGTGAAACCCTTAACTACTGCTTCAGCTGCGGCATATGCACTGGAGGCTGTCCTTCGGCCATGATGACCGACAGCAGGTATAATCCCAGAAAGATACTTCACAGGGCTGTAATCGAAGGCAAGCTAGAGGATGATATCTGGCTCTGCACCAACTGTTACACATGCCAGGAACGCTGCCCCACCAAGACGAAAGTCGCTGACCTGATTAGCCTGATGAGGAGAGTCTACGTTAAACACAACAAGATTCCCAGGTTCATAAAACCCCTGGTGGAGAACCTTGCTGCCTGCGGTTTCACCCAGGTTATAGGAGACCTCGAGAACAGGAGACGAGAGAGGATGGGATTGCCCAAGATGAAACACACCAGGGAGATCAGGAGGATAATGGAAAAGACAGGCGGTCTATATGAGTGACAGATACGCTTACTTTATCGGCTGCACCACACCATTCAGGGTGTCCAACTACGACCTGTCCACCAGGAGGGTCATGGAGAAACTGGGCATTGAATTAGTGGACATGAACGATGCCGGATGCTGCGGCCTCTACTATGAGGTGATTAATGAATTAACATATCTCTCTATGGCAGCACGGATCCTGTCGATGGCAGAAGACGAGAAACTGGATCTGATGGTTATATGCAATGGATGCAACGGCTCCCTTTTTAGGGCTAACCGGAAGCTGAAGGAGAACCCGGAATTAAAGGATGAAGTCAACCAGGTCCTGGCAGATATAGACCGGGAGTTTAAGGGAACAATCGAGGTAAAGCATTATGTGAAGGTGCTCTGGGAGGATGTTGGCATGGAAAGGATTAGGGAGGAGGTGTCTAATCCGTTGGATGTTAAGGTTGCAGTCCACTATGGATGTCATCTGCTGAGGCCTTCGGAGGAGATGCGCTTTGACAACCCCCAGGAGCCTGTCAGCCTGGACGAGCTAGTTGAGGCCACGGGAGCCAGCTCCATAGACTACCTTGAGAAATCATTATGCTGTGGAGGCTATGTCCTGGCTGCAAACCAGGATATTGCATACAAGATGACAGGCAGGAAGCTGAGAAACGTAAAGAATGCTAAAGCCGATGTAATGATAACAGCATGTCCGTTCTGCAATGTCATGTACGACACCAACCAGAAAAGCATCGAGAGAGAGCTTAGGGAGGAGTTCAGGATCCCGGTACTCCACTATCCACAACTTCTAGGGCTTTCCATGGGATACTCTCCCAGAGAGGTTGGATTAGAGCAGAACAGGGTGAGAGTAGACCCTGGGATTTTTGGGTAGACTGCATGTATTTAACCCTGGAATTGTAATTTTTATATATGGCTGAGATACTGGAGAAAGAATTACATCGGCTTGAGAGGATGGAGAGATCAGTGAAGGGTTTCCTGAACCTGAACCCCATCCAGAGAGGCGGTATATTAACTCCTGAGGCAAAGAAGGCTGTCGAGGAATGGGCTGACGGCTACTCGATATGTGATTTCTGCGACGGCGTGCTGGAGAGCATAAAGAAACCCCCCATAGATGAATTCGTACACAAAACCCTCCCCAAATTCATTGAATCAGACGAGGTGAGGTTGACGCACGGTGCAAGAGAGGCTAAGTTCATGGTAATGCACGCCGTATGTAAACCGGACAGCACCATAGTAGTGGACTCGAATGCTCACTACTCCACCCACGTGGCAGCTGAAAGAAATAAACTCCACATCGTGGAGGTGGAAAACAACAGCTACCCAGAGTACAGGGTTGATGTGGGAAGGTATGCTGACAAAATAGAGGAAGTGAAGGAGAAAACAGGGAAGCTGCCTTCTCTGGCCTTGATTACATTCCCGGACGGGAACTACGGTAACCTGCCTGACGTTAAAAGGGTAGCTAGCATATGCTCTGAATACGATGTGCCCCTGCTTGTTAATGCAGCCTACGCCATAGGGAGGATGCCTGTGAGCCTCAGAGATATTGGAGCTGATTTCGTAGTCGGCTCAGGTCATAAGTCGATGGCTTCATCAGGACCTATAGGAATCCTGGGTGTGATGGGGGACTTAAGTGATTCGGTATTTAGAAAATCCAGGGAATACAGGAACAAGGAGGTGGAGATGCTGGGCTGCGGTCCAAGAGGATTGCCCCTGATTACATTGATGGCCAGCTTCCCCACAGTATATAAGAGAGTCCAGCGCTGGGGTGTGGAGGTTGAGAACGCGAGATTCTTTATAGAGAAAATGGAGGGAATTGATGGAATCCGGCAACTGGGGATTAAACCAACAGAACACGATCTCAACTTCCTGGAAACAAACGTGTTCTATGAGATATCAAAGAAACACAAGAAGGGCCGCTTTTTCCTCTACAGGGAGCTGAAAAAGAGGAACATCATAGGAGTCAAGCCAGGTCTCACAAGAAACTTCAAGCTCAGCACCTATGGATTTAATAAGGATGAATTAAAAAAGATTATTGATGCGTTTAAGGAGATTGCTATGCTAAAATGACTACTAAAATATATATCAAGGGAGAATTGCCAAAGAACCCTGTGATAATTGAGGGCTTCCCCAGCAAGGGTTTCGTTTCCACTATAGCAACTAGATACATGATAGACGAAATGGGTATGGAGAACGTAGGCTACGTTAAATCAGATCGGATACAGAGCATTGCAGTAGTACATAACTCCAAGCCCATGTATCCTATAAGGATATACAGGAAAGACAACCTGGTGCTTATTTTCTCGGAGATTTCAGTGCCCTACCAGTTCGTGAGAGAGTTCGCTGACACATTCGATGAATGGTTCCAGGAGATTAACCCCGATAAGGTTGTTCTCCTGGCCGGGATAACCGGTAGAGAGACAGAGAAAGAGCATGAGATATTTGGTCTCACAACCCACCCGGAGATTAAAGAAAAAATGGACGCAATGGATGTGGAGACCATAGAGGAGGGTATGTTGGCTGGCATATCATCGGATATCCTACTGAACTGCCTGGAAAATAATATCCCGGTGATAAGCTTTATGGCCGAGACCAAATACAGCCCAGATCCTCTTGGAGCAGCTTCGCTACTGAGAATACTCAGCAGTTTCCTGGAAATTGATATCGATATAGAAAAGCTGGTGAGTAAGGGACATGAGATAGAGGGGGAATTCGAGAAGCTTACTTCAGAGTTCAAGAGGGGTAAGTTGGATCACAGGGGAATGAACGAGTACAGTCCGATGTACCAGTAAGATGGCTAGATTCAGTTTGGTCGCCTTCGACCTGGATGGGGTGCTGGTTGACGGAACAGGAAGCTGGAGTGACGTGCACAAGGCCCTTGGGACCGACGGGCTCTCCCGGAGCCATGGAAGAGACTTCTATAACGGCAGGATAACCTTTGATGAATGGGCCAGAAAGGACACTGATTTATGGAAGGGTGTTGATTTCGAAAAGATAAAGGAAGCACTTTATAAGACCACGTTGATGAACGGAGCGGAGGAAACAATAAACACACTGAGGGACTGGGGCTACCGGACTGCTATAATAAGCGGGGGACTTCAGATTCTCGCCGACAGGGTGAGGGAGGATTTAGGCATTGATTACGCTGTCGCAAACCGTCTATTATTCAACGACAACAAGCTCTGTGGGATAGACCAGAGGGTTGACTTCAAGGGCAAGGGCAGGATACTGGAAAAGATTATCAAAGAGAACGGGATTGAACGGGATGAATCCGTTGCTGTGGGAGACTACATAAACGATATACCCCTATTTGAGGCAGCAGGTTACAGCATAGCGTTCAACCCCAAAGACGATAAACTTTTAGCTTACGCAGATGAGATTATCCTGGAAAAGGATTTAACCAAGATTCTGCCTCTCCTGGAGGATGACAGATGAAAATGGAATATGCTGACAGGATAAACAGGATACCTCCATACCTCTTCGCTGAGATAGATCGGGAGATAGAGAAAAAAAGGGGGATGGGAATGGACATAATAAATCTTAGTGTGGGAGACCCTGATTTACCCACACCAGGGAATATAATCGAGGCCCTGAATAAAGCAGCTAGGAATCCAGAAAACCACAGGTATCCATCATATAAAGGTACGGTGGAATTCAGGGAGGCGGTTGCCGGCTGGTACAATAAGAGATTTAATGTTTCCCTGAATCCGGAAAACGAGGTTATCACCCTAATCGGCTCCAAGGAAGGTATAGCCCACACCCCTCTGGCTTTCCTTAACAGGGATGATGTTGCGCTAGTACCGGACCCATCTTATCCAGTGTACCGGATAAGCACATTGTTGGCTGACGGGAAACCCGTTTTAATGCCCCTTTTAGAGGAAAACGGATTCATACCCAACCTGGATGATATAGATGCTGAAACTAGACGCAAGGCGAAGCTGATGTTCCTGAACTACCCTAATGCACCTACGGCTGCAACAGCAGACAGGGAGTTCTTCAGGGAGGTGGTTGACTTCGCCTCCGATAGTGATGTGATAGTATGCCACGACAACCCGTACTCGGAGATGACATTCGATAGCTATAAGGCAATGAGTTTCCTTGAGGTGAAGGGTGCTAGAGACGTGGGTATCGAATTCAACTCCCTCTCCAAGACCTTTAACATGACAGGCTGGAGGATTGGTATGGCAGTTGGTAACAGTGAGGTTATAGCAGGATTGGGAAAGGTTAAGGAGAACGTGGACTCAGGCGCGTTCCAGGCAGTGCAGGCTGCCGGTGTTGAAGCCCTTAAGGGGCCCATGGATTCAGTTGAAAAAAACAATAAAATAATCGAGGAAAGAAGGGATTACATGGTGGAGAGCCTGAACAATGGAGGTTGGGGTATCAAGAAACCCAGTGCAACATTCTATCTATGGTTTTCTATACCAGAGGGTTATGATTCATCCATCGAATTCTGCGCCCACTTGTTGAACAAGACAGGTGTTGTATTAACTCCGGGTGTGGGTTTCGGCAAGCAGGGTGAAGGCTATGTCAGATGTGCTCTGACCCAGCCTATTGATAGGCTGAAAGAGGCTGTTGACAGAATAAACAAAGCTGACTTAAGATGATTGTTACTGTGGGTGGTATGGTGGGCGCGGGGAAATCACTACATCTCTGCAGGAGAGGTTATGAGAAAGATGGCAGGTGATAAGGGGATGAACCTGCAGGAGTTCTCAGCTTATGCCGAAAAACATCCAGAAATAGATAAAGAGATAGATAATGAACAGAAAAAAAAAGCCTCCGGGGACTGTGTGGTTGATGGCAGACTGGCCGCGTATTTTATTGATAACGCAGATCTCAGGGTTTGGCTAACAGCCCCAATTGAGGACAGGGCTAAAAGGATTGCATTAAGAGAGGGTATTGGGGTTAAGGAGGCCAGGAACGGGATTATTGACAGGGAAAAAAGCGAGAGAAGAAGATATAAGCTGATATA
>NJEG01000025.1 GCA_002254565.1 Candidatus Altarchaeales archaeon ex4484_2
TGAATGACATAATGACTAATTAGGCATTATGCATATAAAACTGTTTCGCTCTCTTGATACTGAAAATGCAGAACTAGTGCCTAAGAATCAGGGAATTTGGGAACGTAGATAATCTGTGGAAATACAACCTCCCTGGTGCATGGAGATTGATTTACACAGTAAAAGCAGACAAGATAATGATTATCAGCATAATCCCTGAATGGATGAGCCACAAGGAATATGAGAGAAAGTTCAAATACTGAAGGACTAATACTGTAACCCATCCAAGGGGATAGAACAAATCTACCTTCCTGTGAGCTGTTTCTTGAATATGTTGTTCACTGCTTCAATGAATGAATCCATTTTTTTCTTCGGTATTGTGGCGCCTGCTGCTATGTCATGACCTCCACCTTCTCCACCGAATTCCCTGCTGCCCTCCCTCATAGCATCCCCCAAGTGAATCCCCCTCCTGACCAAGGCCCAGTTAGCCCTGGCAGAAACCTTCATCATACTGGGGTCCTCCCTGTCCAAGGCGAAGGCCAGTATGGGCTTGTTTGGCGGAATAATCTTAGCGCCATAGGCCATCCCGGCTACCACACCAATTATTCTCTCGTTTATCTCCCCCCCAGCATTAAAGTAATAGAGCTGCGCTCTCTCATTAACCCCCCTTTTTGATAGATACTGTATGCCCTTTCTTAGCATCTCCCTGTGGCTTTGCAAAAGCTCCCTGGCCTCATCCCATTTATCTCCCCGATCACCTAAACACACCGCCAATCCTATCTCAGGATTCTCCTGCCTGCCGCACGCATTCATCAGGGTAGCATACTCCTTACTGTCCCTTAGCTCACTCCTTTTTTCCTCCTTCAGCAGAGTGTAGACCTCGCCAACCATCCCCTGAATCAGATACTCGGGGACGTTAAAGTCAAGGAGTCTCATGTATAGTGCACTGATGAGTTTCTTTCTTTCCCCGAGGCTTAAATCAACGTAGCTCTTCCAGGAATTGCTGTCTCTTCTCGGGTTGATTTCCAGGGACTCTATAAACTGCAGGCATGCCTGCTGGTTGCCTGTTAATCCTGGAATTATAGGGTCCGATGCATAGGTCAGCATCAAATGCACAGGCCGGCTCTGCCTTCCAAACAACCTTAAATCGTTTTTCACCTTCACGGTTTTTTGCTCTACAGCATCTCCCAAAATTATTCTGTTGAGCGAATGAAGGCTTCCGCTGGAGTCCTGCATGTCACCTACCGCTCCAACCAGAGCCAGATGGGCCATATCATCTCTCCCCAGCGATTTAGCTACAAAATAGGCCATACCAGCCCCCGAGACATCACGTCCCCCATCATAGCCATAAAAGTGTGGATTAACCTGTCTATCATCTTTCTCCAGGGGCTGGTGGTGGTCTATTATATAATAATCTACGCCGCTTTCCCTGATGAGGTTAAGCTGCCCGGAGCCCATATCCGAGAACACAACGCTCTTGTTTATTCCCTTGATCTCCGCTATTACCTTACTGTCCAGTTGCTTGGTGATTATCGAATCAGCCCCGATCTCCAGGTAACTGAATAAATCCAGCAGGATAGCGCAGGCTGTTATCCCGTCAGCGTCGTGGTGGCTGACCACCAACACATCATCCTCCTGCCTCAGCCTCCCACTAAAGATTTTAATATCATCCCATAACTCCCTGCTCATCTCCTCAGATTCCATTTTCGAGAATAATAACTATCCACTTAAACCAATATATCTCAGAACCTGGTGAGGAATTCATCAGCGTGTTTCTTTTCTATGATCAGGGGGGGTAGGACCCTGACGGTATTGCCGGAGTGTATGGTTAACACACCCTTCCTGATTAACTCCAGAACCCTGCTCCTGCCGTCCTCTGTTTCCACGCCAATCATCAATCCCTCACCCCTAACATCGAAGCCTTTCCCCTCCAGTTTTTTCTTGAGATAAGAGCCCACCTCTCTGGCATTAACATGGAGTTTATTTTTTATTATGGTCTCAACCACAGTCTTAGCCACCTCACAGGCAAGGGGGTTTCCTATGAAGGTGCCTCCATGCTCTCCCGGCTTGAAGTCTATCCCCGAGGAAAGCATGGCACCCACCGGAAAACCAGAGCCCAAGCCCTTAGCCAGACACAGGATGTCTGGTTTAATCCCTGATTTCTGGAATGCAAACAACTCTCCGGTCCTGCCGAACCCGGTCTGCACCTCATCAACAATTAATAAAACACTCTTGTCATAGGTTAAATCCCTCACAGCCCTCAGGTAGTTTTCCCCCGGGATAATAACCCCAGCCTCACCCAATACAGGCTCCAGGATTACCGCAGCAGTATTCTTGTTTATTTTATTCTTCAATGAATCAATATCGTCATATCTTGCGAACCTCATCCCAGGAACCAGGGGCTGGAAGGGTTCCCTGTATTTTTCCTCCCATGTCAAACTCAGGGCGCCAAGAGTCCTTCCATGGAATGCATTCTCCATGGCAATGATCTCCTTCCTCCCTGTTCTAGCCCTCACCAGCTTTATCGCAGCCTCAACAGCCTCGCTCCCGGAGTTGGTTAAAAAAGCCTTCTCCATGCCAGTGATCTCTACCAGAAGCTTCGCTAGTTCAAGCTGTGGTAGCGTATAAAACCAGTTGGAGACATGCAACAGCTTCCTTGACTGCTTCTCTAACGCCTCAAGTACTGCCGGATGACCGTGACCAAGGCAGTTAACAGCTATCCCTGCAAACATGTCCAGGTACCTGTTACCGTCGAAGTCGTAGAGATACATCCCCTCCCCTCTCTCCAGAGCTACTGGAAGCCTTGTGAAGGTGTTGGAGTAAAATACCTTCTCCATCCTTTTTATCTCATCAAAATCCATTCTCTTAATTTATTTCTGTCCCCCCCTAAAAACCCTTGAAATAATTACGGTATATAAACCCACCAGGGGGAGGAACATCAGCTTCTTCCAGATTCCCATAACGCCCCACAGGATGAAAACCACAAGCAAGGGGAATGTTTCCTCCATAAAGTCATAGATTACAATCTCCCTGTCTTCTATACGAACAGGCTCCCTTAACATCTCGTTTATCTGTTTCTTAACATTCTCCTGATTCAACACATTCACCTTCATCTCCTTCAGGTATTTCTCAACCAGCGCCTCTTTTTGTGTTTTGTTATCCGCCTGCTCCACTATTTTTTTGATTATTGCCTCAGTCTGCTGGTCTACCTCACTATCCCATTCACTTTTTCCCTGGTTTATTATTCCCTCAATCCCCACCTTGATTGCTTTCTTATCCTCCTGCGTCAGGGATGAATCCTCCAGCAACTCAATTTCCCTGTCTCCTATTTCACCCAGCTTTTCCATTCCCTGTGATTTAACCATGCCGCTCACTGCAAGAGTGATGTTGGAGAGCATCGCCTTCTGCACATCCTTCTGTGCCTCAATGCCATTCTCTACCTGGCTCCTCAGCTGTTTCTCCGTCAGTTGCATCGATAAAGAGGCATAGGAGTCCATGCAATCGTCCATGAAATCAGAGGTCATTGATTCACTGCTTACCATGGTATAGGCAACAGCTAATATAACAGCTATCTTGATTACAAGATAAGCCCGGGAACAAGCCCTCGTGGATGCCCTATATACTCGCATCGATTTAAGCTCCTGGTATCTGACATTAGCCCACTTACCCGAGATTACTGAGGCGATGATAAAGGAAACCGAGAAGAGCAGGTAGTTCAGGTTAGCCTCAAAAAACAACAAACCAAGCAATAAAGCAAATAAAGAAGCAGCTACTGGTATCATATACCCCAAGTTTTCCCTCCTGATACCATAATATGCCATCACAGCAAAGGGTAGGGGGAAAAGGAAGAAGAACGGAATCAGCACAGTTAATATAGAGAATATCTCCTCCAGGCTTATGGTGAGGGCGAAAACCCCTGTCATTAAATCCCACACATCTATTGAGGCCGTGCTGTAGGTGTAGAAGGAGGTAACAGATGA
This sequence comes from Candidatus Altarchaeales archaeon ex4484_2, assembly GCA_002254565.1. Taxonomy (GTDB): domain Archaea; phylum Altiarchaeota; class Altiarchaeia; order IMC4; family QMZM01; genus EX4484-2. Next base: position 3,960 of record NJEG01000025.1, read on the forward strand.
CGCGACAAAAAAGAACATAACAGCTATCTCAAGACGCCTATCTCCCTCTTTTGTTGATCTATCCCAGTAAAAAAGCTTTTTTCTCCCATTATTTTCCATACTCCATCACCTCAAAAACCTGTTCCAGGTCCACATCAGTTTCTACACAACCATCCCTCAGTAACATAACGCCCTGAACGGGGATGCCCTCGCTTGCGACCTCCAGTATTCCCGCGTTCACCTCCCAGGCACACCCAATACCTAACACAGCCTTCGGCTTCATTTTCTTTATAATCCTCCTCACGAAACCCCCTCCCGGCGCTATGTAGACTCCCATGTATCCCAGCTCCTGCGCTTTTTCCACTATCTCAATGATTTTACATTTCCCGCATTTAAGGCACTGGGCTCCCTCGACCGAGTTGAATGTGGTCTTGCAGTCTATGTTCCTCAGGCACTGGGGAACCACCACCAGCCTGTCCTTATAGGGCACATTAGAGAAGCTATTTCTCAAGAGCATGTTCCTGATTTCAACCAATACTATATCAATCTGGTTGCCGTTTCTCCCAAGAACCGAGATAATCTTCTTTAGGGGGATATAAGACAGGTCCAGGAAAAACAACATTATATCCAGCACTATGTGGCTGAATGTGGAGTGAATCCTTCCCACCAGCCTCTTATCCCTGAAGATAAAGTATACTGCGGCCATAGAAAACAACAGCAACAAAACAAATACCGCCAAGAGACTTAATGTTATGATCCCGATATAGGATAGGGTTTCCTGAGAGAACATTTTATAATTCTATGGCAGAGAGCTTTTCCACAACCTCTTTTATTTTATCTCTTGAGACAAACCCGTAGCTTATCCTCACACAACCCCTTCCCAAGGAGCCGAAGGGGCTGCCTGGTATGACCCCAATACCTTCTTCAAGTAATCTGTCTGCGAGGTTGATGTCGTCCCCGTCCCCAAGCCGGGGGAACACATAGAAAGCCCCACCTGGTTTATAGCCAAGTAATCCAGTAGCATCTAAGCCCTCAACCAGGAGGTCTCTTCTATCCCTCAGATCTGCTACCATACCTTTAACCTCGGATTTAACCTCTTTCGTAAAGGCCTCAAGTGCTGCATACTGCACGAATGATGTGGCGCATGAAACGCTCTGGGATTGTATGATATTCATCTTGTCTATAATCTCCTTCTCTTGGCAGGCGCAATATCCCAGACGCCATCCGGTCATAGAGTACTCCTTGGAGAAGCCGTTGACGGTGATGGTTTTATCATAGACGCTTGCTGGGGAGAAATGCTCTTCCCCGTAGATTATTTTCTCGTAGATTTCATCTGCGAGAATCCATGCATTCTTCCTCTCTGCTATATCAACTATATCCTCTATCACCTTTTTGGGGTATACGGCCCCTGTGGGGTTGTTGGGTGAGTTCATGAATATCAGCTTTGGGTTGCTGTTCTCCAGCTCTGAGAGAAAATCATCTCCAGGGATAAACCCTTCTTCTGGCTTGAGGGGTAACCAGACTATCCTGCCTTCAGCGAGGTTTATTATGGGCTCATAGCTCACCCATGAGGGGTTTGGGATAGCGACCTCAACACCCCTGTCAACCAAAGCCATAACTGCCTCGAATATCACCTGCTTGGCTCCGGCGCTGACCAATATATTCTCCGGACCCAGGGCTTCAATATTGTTTTCCTCTTCCAGTTTCAGGGCAATCTTCTCCCTCAACTCAGGTATCCCCTTTGTTGGGGTATAAGATGTCTTTCCCTCCCTCATGGCTCTCTCTGCGGCCTCTATTATCCTGGAGGGCGTCCTGTAGTTTATCAAGCCCTGCGTGAGATTCAGTATACCCTCTCTTTTGGCCAGCGATGAATACTTGAACGTAGCGGATTCCTTTACCTTATCCAGTCTGGAAGCGAAGTCCATTTTTCTTATCGTATATACATGAGATATTAATCATTTTATTCCGATAATTAAGAATACCATGGATGAGGAACTAATCGGGGAGCTTAAGGGCTGGGTAAGGGATTTGGCCGAGGTTATAGCTGTCTTGGCCTTGATAATCATTCTATCTAAGATTTTACTGGGCTCTAAGTTGCTGCTGCCCCTGGTTGCGGTAACATCCTGTAGCATGTACCACGGCGGAAGTTTATGGAACGGCATCGACTGTCAAGCCCACGGGGGATGGGATAGCTGGCTTCTGTACCAAAACATCTCCGTTGATGGTTTCCCCTTCTGGAACGGGTTCTCGAAGGGTGATATGATTGTTACCGTAACGCCCGACGGAGGTGGAGTTATCTTGCCTTTATTCCCGGATACCTCACTTGGTGATGTGGTAATCTACAACCGGGATAAACTACATTCAGGTAACGAGCCCATAATCCACAGAGTCGTTGGCATAGTCAGGGTCAGGGACTGGAAAATCGAGGAAGTGGATGGTACCCTCGCCTGCTTATCTGTTAAAGACTTCAATGACACCTACATCCCCTACGTCAGGGATTGTGTCTCCGGGAAAAGATGTCTCTACCGGGATTATCCTCCATCCGGTGATTTTGAGTTCTATCTAACCAAGGGCGACAATAACCCCTACCCCGACCAGTGCGGTGCAAACGGAGGGATAGCGTTACCAGTAACCGAGAAACAGCTGGTAGCCAGGGGCTGGATCAGAATACCCTACCTGGGCTGGTTGAAAATCGCCTTAAACAAGATAATCCCTATCTAATCACTCTCTGATGTATCTCTCCCATAAACCCGCTTTCCCCCGCATTAATTCAGAGAATTTTTCTGTTAAATGCAGCTCGTGTTTCTTTTGGTAGCTGTTGTATCTCTTTCCCACCATACCAGCATTCTTCAGTCTCTTGAGCATGTTATGGTAGCTGCTCTGGCTTATGCTGTTTTTTGCACAGTATCTTTTCCACTCATCTACTGTGTAGGGGTTTCCTGTGCGATTCCATTCCTTTATGTGGTCCAGGAGTTTCTTTGCTTCAGGAACAAGCTCTTTTTTTTTCCAGAAGATGGTTTCAAGAAGCTGGTTTATGTTTACTGGTGCTGTGTTCCCGAGTATTGCTTCAATATCAGAGTTCATATTTCGGATAATATGCAATAGTATAATTATTTTATATGCTACTAAACTATTAATATCTCTTATTTCATCTTATTTGAAATAACAATCAAAGAATATCATATATCTCTTTTACAGGAGCATCAGTCCTCAAACCTAAACCAGAGAAATGCGTTCTAACAGCCCTGAAACCAATACCCAAAAGAGAATCGATCAGCTCACTTGTGGGCCTGGTAGGCATCCCCCTCTTGTGGAAGACCCTGTGGATGTTATAGTAGGGGTTTGTGATGTCCTGCTCCCCCCGGACTAAATCAACAAGCTCAAGGCCTTTCTCACTGAATCCCAGCTCTTTCATAACACCTGAACAAAACTCCTTATCCGCGAAAACACCAGACCATAATGGGCCGGCATTAGCGAACTCATGACCGCATTCACACCTCTCCAACAAACCATCCAGGGAGGAATATCCCCTGTTAAGGCAGCTGAAACAATGTTGCAGGTAAACCAGATGCTTAAGGGATTCATTACAGGCCCGTCTGCTTCTTTCCCCCCTGAAATAAGCCCTGAAATAGTGCCTGGTGCAGTGAGAAAACAACGGCCTGAAGGAGACATTATACCCCAAACCCACTCTTATCACATAACCAAGCAGGGTCCGCAGCCCGACCTCGTTATAGTAGTCTGTTCTAAGGGAGAGAGAATCATACTTCCTGCGGCAGGCCCTTGGGTAGGTGCCACACAATGCTGAGGTGTCGGTGGCTGTGACAGCCAGCACCCCGTTATTCTCTAAGGCCCTGACAGCTGAATCAACAAAGGCTACGGGAGGGCCGAAGGGGTCTACGTCTATGAAATCAAACCTCTCCTCTGCGAGAAGAGAGCCAGCCTCCCTATTAGTTATCTCCACATCCAGGTTATTTATCTCAGCATTCTTTTTAATCAACTCAACAGCATTAGGGTTCGCATCATTCAGCAATACATGCTTTACCCTACCCTCTGCGCAAACCCTTAAACCCCTCGCACCTGTTCCAGAAAGCAGGTCACAGAACCTTCCGGGTTTAAGAACCCTTGTTATGGAGACAGATAGGTCCCTGTTTAATTCCATATGCGGGTTGTAGAAGACAACATCCTTTTTGGTTATCTTCCTCTTGGATGGTATCAGAAGTCTTGTTTCACCCTCAGTTATTTCTTTAATCTCCATAACCTAATCTTCCTTTTTACTGGCTGTACTGTATTCCCTCATCATCTTACGTTTATTGCTCATTTTCTTAAGACCAGAGAGGACCTTATTCCAGGTCTTATCAGGTTTCGTGTAGTATGTATTTATCATATTCAAAACCTCAGCCTCTCTGCTTATGTCATTTAATAGCATGTACTCAAGGATGCCCTCCCTCTTCCGTATCTCATTTATTATCTCCTTGGGTTCCAAACCCACAGCCTCTGAAATCTTGGTTATTGTCACAGCCGGAAATCTGTGGAATTCAGTCTTCTTGAGTTTGGGGTTGTATTCACAAACAGAGCCCAGCTGGATTCTTCCTTCAACGATGTCTCCCACCTCAGCTATGTGAGTCATCTTCCTCACATCACTGGTTTTCTCGTGGACCCTATTGACAACAACAATCAAATCCAGTATAACCAGCATCTCGGGATCCACGTTCATGGGGGGGGCGCTTAGCTTCAGCAGAGCGTCTCTGGCGTTGTCTGCGTGTATGGTGCCCATGCCGGTATGTCCGAGGTTCATGGCGTTAATCAGGTTGAAGGCTTCATTACCCCTGACCTCCCCCACAATAACTCTGTCAGGTCTCAGTCGGAGGCTGTTCTCTACAAGCTTCTCCATGTCAGCGAATTCTGTGGTGGTGGTTCGACACCAGTCCTTACAGTAGTGGAGGTCTATCTCAAGGGTATCCTCTATTGAAACAATCCTCTCCCTCTCCCTTGAGAAGGGGAGCAGCGAGTTAAGCAGGGTTGTTTTACCGGAGCTTGTCCCTCCAGTAATCAGCATGTTCCTCGGTGCCAGGTTGAAGCCGTCCACACAAATCCAGAGAAGGGCGGTCATGTCTATTGGCAGGGTGCCGTTGCGTATCAAGTCCACCACCGTGGGCAGTTCTCTCAGGTATTTCCTTATTGTAAGCAGTGGTTTGTTAAATGATACAGGCGGCAGAGTCAGATTGATTCTGGGCCCCTCCGGGAGTATTTCATCGATTATGGCACTACCCTTTTTCGCTCCACAGAATATTATTATTTTGTTGACTAATGCCATCAGGTCTTCCTTGCTTGTGAATTCTACATTGGTGTAGCATTTACCGAATTGCCTGTGGACTATCATTACCGGACTCTCATGACCGTTTATCAAAACCTCTTCTATATCATCTCTATCCAGAATCGGGTCCATTACACCATACCCTGAGAGGTACTCTATAGACTTCTTTAAGTTGATATCACTCTCGCTGATGTCTTTTTTCTCAATCTCTTCCTCGATGAATTCCTTAGCCATCTGGTACCTTTCTTCCCTCCCCTTCTTAGCTAACTCGCTCATATTGGTCATAAGGAACTTGTTTTCCATGGCCATAACGGTTCTCTTTTCTTTCTCGTTGAACTCTATCTTCTTAATTTTAAAGGTTTCCATTTTACCACACAATATTAGATAAATGGGTGGGATGTATATAAATATATATGAGGGTAGTGGCAGCAATCACCGGGGCCTCTGGATTAATTTTAGGGGAACGGGTGGTGGAAGAGTTAGCCGGAATCAAAGCGAAAGTGTACGTTATAATCTCGGATGGCGCTCTGAAGATTAGGGAATACGAACCCTTCAATCTGGAGAAGGTGGAGTCCCTAAGCTGTAAACTATATAGGGAAGATGAGCTTGACGCTGAGATAGCCAGTTCATCCTTCAACATTGATTCCATGATTATTGCTCCCTGCTCCATGAAAACACTCTCCTCAATAGCCAACGGATTCTCGGACAACCTCGTATCCAGGGCTGCTGAGAACGTGCTTAAACTCAACAAGAAGCTTGTGGTTGCGCCCAGGGACACGCCTCTTTCACTGAATGCAATAGAAAACATGAGGAAGCTGAAGTTGCAGGATGCATTGATTGTCCCACCCAACATGGCCTACTACTATAAACCAGAATCCATTGATGACATCACAAACTTCTTCGTGGGCAAGCTACTGGATTCCCTGGGGGTTGAAAACAAACTCTACAGGAGATGGGGTGGAACGAGATGAGAGATTATATGGGAAAAATCGAGGTGTTGGAGGTTGAGCGGGAAGTGAACCCCTACCTTGAGATCCCGTGGATTCTGAGAGAGGAGGCTGAGGCAGTCCACTTCAAGGATGTCAAAAACTCCAACATAAGCCTTGTTGGAAACCTCTGCAACAGGAGGGATAAGTTCTCCATCGCCTTAGGGGTCGGGGGGAAGGAACTCCTTACCAAAATAAATCACGCTATAGAGAATCCCTCCCTTCCGGAAGAAACAAGCAGGGGAGCGTGCCAGGAGGTCATAGAGGATGAAGTGGATTTATCAAAGATGCCCCTACCAACATACACCAGCAATGATATGGGACCCTACATAACCTCCGGGGTTTTTATTGCATCAGACCCCAGGTATGGATTAAACATGAGCTTCCACAGAGCTACCCCTATAGCAAAAGATAAGCTGGTGGCCAGGATATGTCAGAGGAACCTGTATGAGTTCATGAAGCAGGCTGACGGCGGGCTTGATGTTGCCATATGCATAGGTCTGCACCCGGCTATACTATTGTCTGCTGCCCTATCCCCTGCTATCGGAGTCAGTGAGATGGATATAGCCAACACCCTAACCGAATTTAGGGTGGTGAAGTGCAAGACAAACGATCTTCTTGTACCGGCTGATTCAGAGATAGTCTTGGAGGGGAAGATAACAGACGAAAAACATGTGGAGGGACCTTTCCTTGACGTTACCAGGACACTGGATTACGTCAGGGAGGAGCCGGTTATTGAAATAAAAAAGATAACCCATAAAAGGAACCCTATATACCATACCATACTCCCCTCTCTTGAGGAACACCAGCTTTTGATGGGCATGCCCAGGGAGCCCTTGATCTACAACCATGTTTCCAGGGTTTGCGAGTGCAGGGATGTTTCTTTGACTACCGGAGGGTGTGGATGGCTTCATGGAGTGGTCTCAATAGACAAAAAAACCCCCGACGACGGCAGGAAGGCGATTGATGCAGCGTTTAACGCCCATAAAAGCATGAAGCATCTGGTTATTGTAGACTCCGATATAGACGTACACGACAGCAGAGCAGTGGAGTGGTCTCTTGCCACAAGATTCCAGGGTGAAACAGACACATACACCAGAAAGGAGAAGGGCAGCTCCCTTGACCCCTCAGCCGGGGAGGACCGTATGACCTCCAAGATTGGATTAGATGCTACCATACCCTTCGGCCGGGACAGGAGGGGTTTTCAGGAGGTAAGGGTTGGTGAATAATGCACCTCACGAAAAAAGAAAAGGACCTGCTCCAGGGTAGTGAAGGTAAAGGCATTCAGAGGGCTATGGAGATTCTATCCGCCCTGGGGGAGATATACGCTGCAGAGAAGCTTATCCCGGTGGAGAGCGTTCAGGTTTCAGGGGTTAGCTTCAAGAACCTGGGGGATGCTGGCCTGGAGTTCCTTAAGGATTGGGCTGAAACAGGGGTTAAGGCCAGGGTTAAGGCATTCCTGAATCCGGCTGGAATGGACCTCAGAGACTGGAGGCGGCTGGGCTTCCCCGAGGAATTTGCGGTGAAACAATTAAGGATTATTGATAACCTCAAGCGGATGGATTTAGAGCTCACATGCACCTGCACACCCTACCTGGCAGGGAATAAACCAAGGCTGGGGGAGCACATCGCCTGGAGCGAGTCCTCCGCTGTTTCCTACGCCAACTCCGTTCTGGGGGCCAGGACCAACAGGGAATCCGGTATCTCAGCCCTCTCCTCGGCTTTAACCGGTTTGACTCCGGAATACGGCTTCCACCTTGATATGAACAGGAAAGCAGATTATGTAGTTGATGTCAGCTCTTCTCTCAAATCTGCATCAGACTACAGCGCTCTGGGGTATATGGTGGGAAAGAGGGTTGGAGGAGGGATACCCTACTTCAGGGGTTTATCCAATCCTTCAGCAGATGAGCTTAAGTCCCTGGGTGCTGCTATGGCAGCATCCGGTTCTGTGGCAATGTACCATGTTGAGAACGTAACCCCCGAGGCAAACCCTGACTCGATAAAAAAAGACGCTCCTGTTTTGGAAATAAATGATCTTGCTAAGGGATACAGTGAATTGAATTCAAAAACCCGTGTGATTGATTTAGTATCCATAGGCTGTCCTCACGCCTCAATGGAGGAGCTACAGGAGATAGCATCTCTTCTGGAGGGTGAGAGAGTCAATACCACCTTATGGATTACAACCTCAAGATACGTTAAGCAGAAGGCAGAGGATAGCGGTCTTCTGGATAGGATACAGGGTTCCGGTGCTGTCGTGGTCTCAGACACCTGCATGGTCGTCGCCCCAGTAGAAGACCTTGGTTTCAAATCCATGGCCACCAACTCGGGGAAGATGGCTTTTTACGTACCCTCACATTGCGGTCTTAAGGTGAGGTTTGGCTCCCTGAGACAGTGTATTAATTCAGCGTTAACAGGGAGGTGGGAGCCTTGAGAGAGTATAAGGTCAGGGTTATAAGGACCGGTTTCGCGCAGGGAACCGCCTTGAAGTCCGATGAACCCATCTCCTTTTTCGGCTGCGTTGACCCGGAAACGGGTGTTGTGGTAGAAAAGGATCATCCCCTTGAGGGTGAATCCATAAAGGACAGGATTCTGGTTTTCCCCGAGGGGAAGGGCTCTACTGTGGGCTCATATTCCCTCTACCGGATGAAGAAAAACAATACCGCTCCAAGAGCTATAATAAACAGGTTATGCGAACCGATTGTTGCGGTCGGCGCTATAATATCAGACATCCCCTGCGTGGATGGCATAGATATCTCTAAAATAAATTCCGGTGACAAAATAATAATAAGGGAGGGGGTTGTTTTTGTGAACGAGGATGAATGATCTGGTTGTTTTAAAGATTGGCGGCTCGGTAGCTACGAGAAAGAGAGAGGGGAGAGCCGAGATAGAATCCAGCAACCTGGATAGAATTTCCTCTGAGATCAGGGGAGCATTAAAGAAAAAAGATTACCGGATGGTGGTGGTTCATGGGGCAGGGCCCTTCGGGCATAATCTGGTGAAAAAATACGGCCTGGATAAGGGTTTCAGTGACAGCACCCAGCTGGCTGGTCTGGTGGAAACCCGCAGATCCATGGAGGAATTGAATTATCGCGTGGTAGAGTCGTTGGTGAATGCTGGCGTTAACGCCATAGCATTCCAGCCGTCTGCCTCCGGGTTATTGGATGATGGCAGAATAGTTGATTTCCAGGTCAGGTTGATTGAGGGATTCATGTCCCTTGGTGTTGTTCCCATAGGCTACGGTGACCTGTTACTGGATGAGAAGAAAGGGGTGAGTGTTCTGTCCGGAGACTATCTGGCGCCTTACCTGGCCTTGAAGCTGAAGGCTAGGAGGGTGGTGCTAGCCGCTGACGTTAAGGGAATCTATTCCTCAGACCCTAAAATTGACGGGCAAGCAAAGTTCCTCCCTGAGCTCAGTTCCCGGGATTTAGGTGGTCTCAGGTTGACTGGCTCAAGGTCAACTGACGTCACAGGAGGTATGAAGGGCAAGATTGAGGCCTTGATGGACGCCGCCTCCCAAGGCGTTGAGGTACAGATTGTCTCAGGTTTAGAGCCTGGTTTAGTGGGAAAAGCCCTCATGGGTGAGCACGTAGGCACCTTCATAAGAAAATAGAGTATATCCCCCAAATATCCCTGTCATAGAAATCTGGATTAACAACCTCCAGAGATTGAATAATAAAACCTTAATCATAATCCTATAACGATCCCATAAAGATGATAAAAAAACGCAAGATAGACCATCTCAGGATTTGCATAGAGAAAGATGTGGAGTCAGGTGATGCGGGTTTTGGAGGATACAGGCTGCTATATCGGGAGCTTCCTGAGGTAGACTTCGATGAAATAGACACCTCCACCTCTTTCCTGGGGAAAAAACTCAGCTACCCATTCATCATCGAGGCCATGACCGGAGGTAGCAGTGAGGGAGGTGAAATAAACAAGAGCATGGCCGAAATAGCCCAGAAACACGGCCTCGCCTTTGGGGTGGGAAGCCAGAGGGCTGCGTTAGAGGATTCATCTCTTGAGGAGACCTTCCAGGTGAGGGATGTTGCCCCAAACATCTACCTGATAGCCAACATGGGAGCAGTGCAATTAAACCACGGCTACGGTCTGAAAGAATGCAGGAAGGTTGTAAAAATGATTGATGCTGACGCATTAGCTTTACACGTTAACCCCCTGCAGGAGGCGATTCAACCCGAGGGTGATCGAAACTTCAAAGACTTGATTGAGAAAATAAACAAGATAGCATCTAAACTGGATAAGCCGGTTATAGTCAAGAGCGTGGGCTCGGGTTTAACCCTGCCTGTGGCAGAGAAACTCAAGGTCTCAGCCTTCGATGTAGGTGGTGTTGGAGGCACATCATGGAGTATTATTGAGGGCTGCAGGCTGGGTGAGAAAGCGCTTGAAGTAAGCGAGTCCTTCAAAAGCTTCGGCGTTCCCACCACAGAGTGCATAGTGAACCTCTCCAAGACAGGCAGACCCTTGATTGCCTCAGGAGGTGTGAGGAACGGGGTGGATGTAGCGAAATCCCTGGCCTTAGGAGCTAAAGTTGCCGGGATGGCCTTACCCCTTCTTAGGGTATACCACCGTGAGGGCGGTGATGGAGTACTAGAGTATCTTGATAGAATCTTCATGGAGTTGAGGATTTCCATGTTCTTAACTGGATCCTCAACGATAAAGGAACTGGATGGTAAGATTGAGCTTCTGGGATAGGTTTTTCAAGAAGGAATCAAAGCCTGAGGTTATGGATTCAGGTGAGGCCAGAATTCTTCTGGAGGATATGAGGGCAAGGGAGAGGAAACACATTCTAGAGAAGGCAAGGCCTCTAATCAGGGGGATACTGGATAGTGTTTCACATATTGATTCTGTTGCCGCAGATATTGATGAATCCAGCATACCCGATGATACTGCAGTCAAGCTTAAGAGGATTGCTAAGACATCAAAACCTCCTTTTATTACTGGTTTAAGAGATGCGGTTAACCCCTTCCTGAACAGAAAGATATCTGATTTCACCGATCTGGAGCAGTTGAATATGGATTTAAGGAACATGCTTGATTCCCTGGCCAGGGTGCATGTGGGGCAGGGAAGATATCTTCCCATGATTTTTGATGCTGAGGTTAAGGAGATAAAGAAGGAATCCAAGAACCTCCTCCACCACTCTGATTCCCTTGAGGAGCTGGTTAAGAGCTCATCTGGAGATGAAAGCCCCGTGGATAAGGCCTTAAACAGCTTTTATAGGATGGATTCCTGTCTGGGTGAGATGGAGTCCATGGATGCTCTTCTAAAAGAGAAGAGAGGGGTTTTGGATTCCATTAAAGAAAAAAGAAAAGGCTTGGAGTGGGAATTAAGCACTCTTTCCACCTCCGGGGAGGTAAAGGCGTTGTCCCGGATGAGAGAGGAACTCAGGGTGATAGATGAGAAACTTGACGGGCTTGAGTCCAGGGTCTATCATCTCTTAACGCCCATGAAGAGGCCTCTGAGGAAGTACCGTAAGCAGGCGTTTGAGCTGGATAAGATGGTGTTACAAAGAGTTGATGGTTACATTGATGAGCCCGTTAAACAGTTTTTTTCCGATGGAGATGATTTATCCGGGATACTGGGGAAGCTTGAAGGCAGTGTCAGGGAGGGTAAAATTAGTCTGAAGGAGCGGGAGAGGAAGAAGACCGCCGAGAAGATAGGTAATCTGATGGAGGTGGACCTTGATTCCATCAGAAGGGAATACGAAAACCTCAAGGTGGAGAAGGATTCTCTCACAGAGTCCATATCCAGGTCCCGGGTTCTGGAAAAGAAAGAGAGGCTGAAGTCTGCGTTGGAGAGCGCAGAGAGTGAGATAAGTCTCTTGGAGGGGGAGTTAGGGGCTCTTGAGGGGAAGATTAAACAGTTGCAGAAAGAGATAGATGATTTAAGGGATGATATAATTGTAAATATTTCAAAGATAAAGGGCAGAGAAATAAGGATTAAATGGTCTTAGGTTTCAGTCAACCAGCATATCTGATATAAGTCACTCCCTTTTTTTAATCCTCTCAGTTGCTTTCCTGAACACGCCGGTGAGGTTGAAGGCTTCCCTACCTGAGATGAAGGCCCTGCCCATAACCTGCTTGAATGTTTTTTTTGCCAGTCTCCTGTTGAAATCCTGGTTGTGGACGCAATCCACCAGATTATTGTATTTATCCAACAAAACATTTTTCTCTATCCTATCTGCCTTCTGGAATTTTTTCAGTTTCCCGTATTCTCTCCTAGTTCTTTGGCGGCTGATTTCGTACAGGATTACTGCAACAGAAACCGCTAAATTCATTTCACACGCCTTAAGTTCCTCATTCAGGAGGCCATATTCTTCTCTCCCGAATACTAGAGCGATTTCCCCCTCCGAATCCAGGGCATTAACTAGTTCCTCAGGGAAGACCGGATTCCTGAGATGGTTTTTGTCTGCTCCCGCCTCTGATGTGGTGCCAGCCAAGAAATCAAATTCTTTTCCCATATCCCTGAATGAATCCACTACCCTAGCATTCTTCAAAATATCCTGAGCGTGCATGGCCCTGGCCCTGGCCTCACCTCCCAGCTTGGGCGGGTTTACCAAAACAAGCTGCTGGAATCCGAAGTTTTTCATCACCCTCGCAACAGAACCCACGTTACCCTCATATTTGGATTCCACTAACACAACACTAAAAGAGGACATTTTTTTTATCTATCGAGCCATCCGGCAGCATGTTGTCTGGATGAGGTTTTCCCTCATCCTCCATCCGGTACCTTACACACTCTCTGTAGTTGCCTTTACAGTATTCCTTGATCCATTTCTCATCCAACCTACCTTCCTCGAAGAACCTCTTCATAGGGCAAAGTGGATACCATCTGCATGTATCGCTCATTTTTTCAGGTAATAGAATATATGAGTCAGAGGATACTAAGAGTGACTTCTCTTATAAAGGTTCACTAGTTTATCAGCTAATCCGGCAGGCTCCGGGAGCTTATGGTTCTTGATGCATTCCTTCACCTCCTTCATGCCAGAATAAGCTACAACAACCACACAAGACCTAATCCCTCTCTTGGGCCCCCCTGCTCCGCTCCCCCAACCAACCCTATGTACGCTCTGGTTTCCATGTCTCAAAATCCCGCATAAATATTTATCTCCTAATCCAATTATGATAATACCATGGTACGCTTTATCGGATCAATAGAGGGTGAGGTCAAGACCACAAGCTTCAGCATCCTATTATCGACGCAGGATGTGGAAAAAGGCTGTTTTGTGAAAATAAACCATGAAGTCTACGGGTGGGTGCTTGCCCGGATAGACAGCCTGAAGAGGTACATTCAGGACGGGGATGAGGTCCTGATGGCGGACGCTAAAACCATAGGATACAAGGATAAAGACCAGGTATTAATCCCCAGAAGTCCCTTCAAGCCGAACGAGAAAGTCTATGCAGCGGATAAGGGACTGATCAGGGAGGTGATGGGTTTAAGCCAGAGCCGGGGCAGAAACATCTACCTCGGGCTTTTGGAGGGGCATGATATCCCAGTCTATCTAAGCATCCCCAAGACCATAGGGAAACACGTTTCCGTTTTGGCGAAAACAGGCGCCGGTAAAAGCTATACCGTTGCCGTGTTACTTGAGGAGCTGCTTAAAAACAACATACCTATTGTGGTAATAGACCCCCACGGGGAATACAATACCCTACGAGATGAGAACGATGACTTCGACCGGATGCTTAAATACGGCGTTAAACCTAAAAGCTATGAATCGAAAATAAGGGAGTACGCTGTTAACATAATAACCAACCCTGAGGCGGATAAACTGATCCTCAACCCCAAGTTCGGGCTTCAGGAGCTGATTGATATCATACCCATGAGGTTGACTGACAGGCAGAAGTCTCTCGTCTATGAAGCCCTCAAGCGCCTGGAGCATAAGGACTACTCCCTTCAGGACCTGATTAAGGTGGTGAAGATGGAGGGGGACCGGAGCGGCTGGAAGGTTGTGTCAGGGCTTGAGACCCTCAGAAACTCCGGCATCTTCGACGGGAAACCCCTGACCGAGAAGGATATTGTAAAGGAGGGCCAGGCTACCATAATAAACCTTAAGGGCGCTGAGCCGCAGATTCAGCAGCTGGTCATCACCAAGATAGCAGGAGACCTTTTTAACTCAGCCAAGATAGGGGAATTACCTGCTTTCTTCTTCCTTATTGAGGAGGCACACAACTTCTGCCCAGAGCGGGGTTTCGGGGATGTTTTATCATCCGCTCTGTTGAGGACTATCGCCTCCGAGGGCCGGAAGTTCGGCTTCTATCTCTGTGTGGTAAGCCAGAGACCTGCGAGGGTGGACAAGAACGTCTTATCCCAATGCAACACCCAGATAATATTGAAGGTCAACAACCCCAATGATCTTCGGGCTATAAGCCAGTCCATCGAGGGATTCACCTCCGGGATGGAGCAGGATATCAAGCAGCTGTCTGTGGGGCAGGCTCTTGTTGTTGGCGAGTGCGTGGAGCAGCCTATTACCGTGAACATCAGGGCCAGGGAGACCAAACATAAGTCCTCCATCAGCGTCAGGGATAAACCAAAACCCCTTGTGCAGGAAGAGAAGGGTGGATTAGCGGAGAAGATCAAGCCCCTGTTCCTGAAAAAAGAACATGAGGAAAAAATAAACATCAGGGGGATAGAGAGGGAGCTGAGAAAAAAAAGGAAAAAGAAAACACTCAAGGATAAGGTAGCGTCAATCTTCCTCAAAGACGAGGGGGAGGTTTAATAGTTTTATAGCTGTCTGGTTTAATTCTTTATGTCATGTTTTCTTTTGTCTTCTTGTGGTTAATTTCAATCGCTGTTTTTATATGTTTAAACATAAAAAATGAAGTTCAAAACAATAACAATAAAGGAAGAAACATACAGTAAGCTATCAGATATCAAGGGCAAAAAGGAGAGCTTCACAGAGCTTTTAGACCGGCTAGCATCAGAAAACGATCTACCTCTACTCAAAAAACTGAGGGCAACAGTGGAATTCAAAAACAAAGAAGCAATGCTTGAGGAAATCTATGAAAAAAGAAGAGAGACTAGATTAATATGATAATATTGGATACTGACGTCCTCATAGAAATATTCGACAAAAAATCCAGCAGAGGGGATGAGATAATCGAGAAACTGGAGGGAATCCAGGATAAAAACATAGCCACAACAGCACTCAACTCCCGTGAGATCTTATATGGTTTGATCAAGTACGCGAAGGAAAGAAAAGAGATACACTCCCTGAAAACACTTGACTACACAAAAAAAGACGCACTTCTCTCATCCCGCCTCGAAGCCAAGCTGGAGAAGGAGAGGAGAAAAACAGGCAGAATAGATACTATGATAGCCTCCATAGCCATAAACAATAACTCCAAATTCATCACCCTAAACAAAAAACACTATGAACCCTTAACCAGATACGGGCTTAAATTAATCAATCTATGATGCCCCTGGCAGGGACAACATCCCCTACATCAACCAGGCCCCTCCAAAGTAAACATTACATACATTAACTCAATCATAGGCTTAGAGCATATTACTTCAGGCCGTATCTGGGGTCCGTGTTGAAGGTAAAAAAATGTTCACGAAAAAAGAGAAGCTGGAGCTGAAGAAGATACAGAAAAAAAGCCGTGAGGTAATAGACTCAGTCTACCTCAAAAACGGAGGGATCATGGCCTCCCCTCCGGAGGCCAGATACCCCTACATCTACCCCCGGGATCTGGCGTTAACACTGCGGGTGATGAACGAACTAAAAGACTACCAGAGAGTGAAGAAGTCGCTGAACTTCCTGCTGAAAGCACAGAGAGAAACCGGTGAATGGGCTCAGAGATACGACCAGGAAGGTAACATAGCAAGCTACCGGCCACCGCAGCTGGACTGCAACGGGCTGGTGCTCCACATGCTGCGGCTGTACTATGAGAGCACAGAAGACAAAAAGTTCATGGAAAAAGCATGGAAGCCTATCAATCAAGGAGTGGAGTTCATCAAAGAACACTACCTGCCAGAGGAAAGACTACTGTTCTCGCTCAACAGCATACATGAATGGCCTCCAATGGAAGCCGGATTCGATGTATGGGTTAACGTAACCTGCTATTCCGGGATACGCAGCAGCTACAAGATAGCAACCCTTCTGGGGAAAGAAGACAAAGCCGAGGAATGGCGGGACCTGGCAAGAGACCTCTGGATAGGCATCTCCAAAAAACTCATCGATGGCAACCACTTCATCAAACTAGAAGACCATAGGAGGATAAGTGACGCAGACATCAGCGAGATGGCGCCCTACATCACCAGATGCGTTGGAACCAACGAGACAGTCATGAAAAACACAGTGAAATACATCGAAGAAAACCTCTGGGACCAGGAGCTCGAAGGAATCTGCAGATACATGGAGAAATACGGGAAACCCGGCAGAAACAACGGAGGATACGGGCCCTACTCGATGTACACCGCCTGGATGGCCCAATATTACCTGGACGCAGACGAAATAGATAAAGCAGAAAAATACGTTAAATGGTTTCTTAAATACAACAGGGGCGGATTAATCCCCGAACACATATCAACAAAGGATAGATTCAAGCAATGGAAGAAGGAAGCAATCGAGGTCGGCCGATACAACAGCGTAGGAAGGAAGGAAGAATCCCAGAGGGTATTGACAAGCGAGGAATACAAAAACAACCTAGTCTACTGGGTTGTGCCACTAACGTGGGGTCATGCAGAATACCTGAAAACATACCCCAAGCTAACAGAGAAGGGATTAATATAACCCCTCAACAACACCCCAAGACCGCCTGATTCCATCCCACCGGGCCAACACCCTCTGTCTTAACCAGATCCTCTCTCATAAAGTCAGCGAACCCGCCGCCAGGCTTCCTTACCAGGACAGGCACATCAACGTTCTCCAGCAAAGGGAAGTCATTACAGCTGTCACCTAAGCCAACAGTCCAACCCCCAAAACCATTCCTCCTAAATGTTTCCGTCAAAACATTAACCGCCCTCCCCTTATCGTTGTCTCCCACCAGATGAGAGAACAAACCCCCCCGGGTGTAACCCAAACCCCTTTCCCTTATCAACTCCAAAACCCTATCTCTCTCCTCAACAGAGCATTCCATGATAAAGGGCTCATCATATTCCCTCATCTTAGAGAGTTCAGCTGACCTCCTGTCTAAACCAGAGATTTCCATCAACTCCTCAACGCTCAAGTCCCCGAAACCCCTGATTTCACATTCACACTCCCGCTTAACCTCAGCCAACACTCTTCTAATCTCCCCGTAACCGGTGCCTAACTCTATAACACCATAGCCCCCAATCATTTTATCGAATTTTACATCCCGGAAATACCCTTCTGGGATAAAAACAGCGCCGCCGTTCTCGGAAATAAAAGGATCCCCTATGCCCATCTCCTCCCTGAAGTATTCTATTTCCGCCCTCGTCTTGCTGGTGCAGAAAATCAGGGGGATACCCCTCCTTTTCACCTCCCGTAGGGCTGGCAAAGCATCATGGAAGGAATAGTTAACATCCAGGAGGGTTCCATCAAGGTCCGAGTAGATAATCAATTCCTTATCCATTCTATTCAATGAACCGCGAGATTATTCTGTTGGAGCGGTCCACGTAAATCCTTATATAAGACAGAATCATGTTGGAGGTGAACTTGTTAACCCTGGTCTGGAGCGTTGATTTCAGGGTAGCATAACTGTATCCCCTCTTCAGGTTAACCTCTCTTTTTATATCATCCCAGGGCCTTAAAAGCTTCGGTTTATTGTTCACAGAGAGCATGTAGCCGGATTTTATTATATCCCTGTATCTTTTAATTCGTTCACCGTCCTCTCTCATCTGTTTCTCCCCGTAGATAAGCCGGCTGGGTATTTTTTCAGCGATTTTTTTGTAGACATCTATCATATCTTCTGCCTCCTTCTCGTATTCCCTGATGAGGGAATCAAAATCCCCCAAATCCTCAATAAAACCATATCTCCTAAGCCAGTAAAACAGGGCCATAGAGATTTCCTCCAGCATTTCATCGGCATGATCTTCATCTCCGGGTAAGTGCCTGAAGAATCCGAAGTTGTATTCCGCAACCTTATCCATGCCAAACTCCTTCCACAGCTGGCAGAGTATTGATGTCTCGATGTCGTAGCCGTTGGAGAACTGTAGCTTGTTGATAGCATACCTGGTGAAAGCGCATTCCCCGCTGAAGGGATATGTTATCTTATTTAAGCCAGGGAAGATATCATGCTTGTTCAAAACAGAGGACAGGGGGATGCCAAACAACCTGGAGAGTCGGCCTCCCATCTTGAAACCCTTAGGTATCTTGTGGAGTCTGATATAGGCTGCCTTAGTGAATACCTTTGAGGATTGGGGTTCATCCTCTCCGGCTTCAGAGTTCCAGCCCCTCAGGATGGGCTGGCAAAGGCCTTTAACGTAGTGCTTCCTAAAGGAGACTATGTCCGAGTCAACAAAGCATATAATGTCCCCGTAGGTTACTGGCACAGAAAACCACATGTTAGCACCTTTACCGTTCTTCAGATCCTCTATCTCTTCTCTGCTTAGGATACCCTGGTCCAGGTATATCCTATGGAGTTCGGGGTCTATCTGGCTTTGTATCCTGAAAGAGAAATCATACCTGCCCTGCAGTGCTCTCATCTTACCCTCAGACAATCCTCCCACAAAATCAACCTCCCTCTCAAAGGTCTTGGAGTACTTGATAGCAATAGACAATAGGAACTCCATGAACTCCATATCCACCTTATCCTCCTCTGTTCTTGAGCCGTCGGCGATAACCACCTCATCGATTACTCCCTCATCTATCAGGCTGCCGCATGTGCTTATCACATTCAATACCGCCCTATTATATCTCGTGTTGTTTTTGTTGAACGTGGGTACCACAACAGAAATAGCAATAGGTCTCTTCCCTGACTCATCTAGTACATGGTTTTCCAGCTTAAGCCTCTCAATCTCCAGAGCCCTTATGGGCTTAGGCTGTTTGTAGTATAAATCTGAGTTGTCTGAGTCCACTTAATAAATTACGAGAGAGATATTAAATCAGGGAGATGGCAATGGATTCGATTAAAACCTACCCCGGGGTTCAGTAAAGAATGGATTATAGAGTAAACCATAAAAAATAACGACTTTATAGGGGCTCTCACAAATAATAAGATTGAGGTGGGTATTGACAACGTGAATCCAAGAGATTTTGCGATCTTAGTCGGTGACGCATTCACTGAATGGAATAATAAAAACATTTCTCTACTAGCAGCTTCCCTAGCCTATTATGCCATATTCTCCCTAGCTCCCCTGCTGGTCATATCAATCTCCGTGTTCGGCTATTTTTCCGGAAAAGGGGAGGTAAAGGGTGAGGCCTTCGAGTATTTACGGGCTTTCCTGGGTGAGAGAGCGGCTGGAATGGTTGAGGTGGTGATGGGGAACTTAGGAACACCTGACTCTGGTGTATTAGCCACGGTCTTGGGGGTTGCCGTCTTAATATACGCTGCTACTGGAATCTTCTTTAATGCCAGGAGAGCTCTAAACACTATCTGGGATTTCATTCCAGAGAAGGGTGAGGGTTTACGGTATACGATAGATTCCCACCTGCTTTCTTTCGCTTTGGTTATGGGTGTGGGTTCCTTATTGCTTGCTTCAGTTTTGGCCAGCACCTTGATACCCTGCATTCTCCTCTACCAGCCCCTGACCCGGTTCCTGAACTTCATATTCTCTTTCATTTCGGTGGCGCTGCTTTTTTCAGTACTCTACATGCTTTTGCCTTCGGTGAGGGTTCCCTGGGTTGATGTGTATCTGGGGGCTGCTTTAGCATCTCTCCTGTTTAATTTTGGCAATCTTTTTGTGGGCTTGTATCTGGACTACAGTGATATAGTTTCGTTGTATGGTGCGGCAGGCTCTCTTGTCCTGATTCTGGTGTGGGTTTATTACTCAGCCCAGATTTTCCTTTTTGGGGCGGTGTTCACCAGGAAGTATTCCGGGCGTTTCGGTTCACGTAGCAGTTGAATTGTTCATCTAAATTTACGGGATTATAGTCCTAATTTCCCAAATTCCCTGATTCTTAGGCACTAGTTCTGCATTTTCAGTATCAAGAGAGCGAAACAGTTTTATATGCATAATGCCTAATTAGTCATTATGTCAT
>NJEG01000026.1 GCA_002254565.1 Candidatus Altarchaeales archaeon ex4484_2
ATTAATCTTTATCAAATATTTTCAGGAACCATTCGCCTTGTTGTGTTATTTTGTATGGTTTCTTCACGCCTTCCGTGTATTGCTCGACTAAGCCGTAGTTTTTGGCGAATCGGAGGTATTCGTAGACTATAGTGCTTCTGCCCTGCTTTAATGAGTATGCTGTGTTCTTGCCTTCCTTGATGCTTTTCAAGAGCCAGCGAATGGATTCAATCTTCATTTCCATTTTATCATTTGTTTTGAGTGGATATATACTTCTACAATAACTATTTGTTTTTTATGAACATATACATAAAAAGTGGATAGGTTTATATAATATGAATACATATATAAATAAGTCAAAAATGTCAAAGAAAATAATCATCGAAATAAAATTCTCCTCAGAAAACAGAAAGGCAGAGCTGGACTATCACGCAGCAATACGCTTTCTAAGAGAATCAGGATTCAAGATAACCGTCATCAAACAAATCGATTAACCTAAAATTACTGTTGAGCTTGAAGAATAACACCTCCAATCAACATTGCTATTGAGGTGCCTACAATACAAACACATGTTAGACAAAGTGGCTCTCATTTTTTTGTCACTTTAAAATGAAAGATGTTCTGGGTATTAAGTAAAAAGCCAGTAGCATGAAATTGAACCTGATTTCCCCCAATAACCCCACCTAAAAAGACGACAGTTTTTAATCATTTGATAAAATAGGGCATACAACATATTGTGGCAAGCAAGCGCAGACCCACAACAATAGGTGATGTTGAGAGATTCCATGGCTCTTATGTGAGGGAAGCTCATCTCTTCCCACTACATGAAGCCTACATCCATCACTGGAACTACGTCCGACCACACCAGGGAATAGGTTATTCAACCCCTGCAAAACTATACTTCAACAACAAAACGTGAGCTACCAAGCCCACGAGTGTAACCCATCTAGGGGATAGAACATTAGTGGATTTTAAAGAATAATCTTATTTTTAAACTACGAGAGTCAATAAGCCTTCAACTTGAAAAATACCCTCATTTGTTAGTGTAACCCTATCCCTCTCTTCGTTCACTAGATTATACTTCTCTAAATCTTTCAAACCACGCAGAGATTTCTCTCCAAAATTCTTTACAATATCCTCCTTCGTAATCTTGGGATTATACTTTGCTAGATACAGTAGTATATCAATATTGCGATATTCTAATACAACCCCCTTCAAGGTTGAAGCACTATGATAAAGTTCTTTTAGATTCTCCCCCATTTTAACACCTATTATACATAATTTGAACATATATAAATATATATCACTTCTTGGGTGCTTTCTCCAATCTCTTACTCCAAGGAGTATATTCAGGGTTTTTTAGTCCTCTTCCCGTAGACTCCTGCTTTTTTATTATGGTTGCTAATCTATAAAGCCTCAGTCTTGAATAAACCAAGGTTTTATCCAGTAACTCAGCCCCCCTGTAAGTGATTATTGTTGGAAAGTTTTTTATGTACTCTGCTGGATTATCCTTTAATCTATCGAACTTCGATTCCTCTATGAAAAATATTACCTTACCCTGAAACATATAATTTTCACAAATATAATTCTGTTCAGTTATTGTACCAGGACCTTCTCCGTCAATAAAAACTATTAATTGATGTCTTATACAACAGGTTTCAAAAATCTGAATCTGACTTAACCCGCCCCTCTTTTCAATATCATAATAATTATCAATTGTTTCAGCATATACGGAATTTCTTAATATGTTATTTCTTATATCCAGCAATCTTTTTTTATTTTTAGTAGTGTTCCAATCACCCACTACCAAGATTTTGAAGGATCGGATGAGAAAAAGAAAATCTGTTTCCTTCCTCTTTAATTTAGTCTTAATCTGATCCCGCATTCTTTTAAAATCCGGTGAATCAAAAGCAGGAATGGTTTCTCCCAGCGTTTTCTTCAATTCTTCAAAATATTTATCATTCATACAAACACCTTATAACCAATTTGGTAAGGGAATTATTAAAACCTGAAAAAGATAGATAGAGAGGAATCATTCAATTTTTTATCCAGTTGTTGAACTCTGGCCTATCCCCAACTCACACACCTCATGTATCAAACACCACGATAATTATGTGCTATGAATTTACATGCCTTGAAGTGTTAACCAGGGATAACCCAGAATCATAAAACCTTAAAAACACCACACAAAATCAAACAGCATAAAGATAATACCGAATTATTTTGGCTGGTTTTATATCGAAAAACAAGGTTATAATGAGTGTGTTAGATAATACCATCTAAGATAAGAAATCCCACTATGCGTGAGATATGGTAAGAAATAATATTAGTTAAATCAGGCTCTACGTTGTATTATAAGATTAAATCAATAAATAAAATAATAGAGAGATAAAATGTTTTCTTACTTGATTGTTTTTGTGGTTTCCTTTCTGACCACATACCTGACGGCCCCCTGGATCATGCCCAAACTCAGGAGAGCAGGCTTAACAGGAAAGGACGTCAACAAAAAAAATAAACCATCACTGCCCGAGATGGGTGGTTTCGTGATAGTCTTCGGTTTCTCAGCTGGAATCCTATCATCGATTTTCATGTACACCTTCTCCCAACACATACACCCCATCCTTGGTGTCTCAGGAATAAACAATCTTGAGCTGAACCTGATACTCGCCTCCCTTTCCACGATACTGATCATGACCCTCGTAGGAGTCTTCGACGACCTGTTTGCCATGAGACAATCAATAAAAGCATTGCTCCCCCTGTTCGCAGCCCTGCCCCTTGTCGCAGTGCAGGCAGGAGTATCCACCATGAGATTCCCCATCATAGGCGACGTAGACTTCGGGATATTCTACGCCCTTATACTGATACCGATAGGCATAACAGGGGCATCGAATGTAACCAACATGCTAGCCGGCTTCAATGGACTGGAAGCCGGTATGGGTTTAGTGGCATCCATATCCCTAGCATACATCGCATGGAACATAAACAGTCCAGAAGCCCTAATCCTGCTGCTTTCCATGTCAGGTGCATTACTTGCCTTCCTCAAATACAACTGGTACCCAGCCAGGCTTTTGATGGGAGACATAGGAACCCTCTCCATCGGAACCATAATAGCAGCATCAGTGATTGTGGGGAACTTCGAGACAGCAGGGGTTATCGTAACCATACCCTATATCATAGACTTCTTCATAAAGCTGGTCAACAGATTCCCAAGCGATAAATGGTGGGGGGAGCTACAGAACAGTAAACTAACCTGCAGCAGGAAACCAATAAGCCTCTGCCAGTGGATTATGAGATTAACCAATGGGATAAAGGAACAAAATCTGGTGAAGCTATTAATACTCATCGAGTTAATATTCGGGGCTCTCGCGATTGTTTCAGTGAGTTAAGATGGAGGAAAAAGATTTTATTGTTGTGGGCGGGGGAGTAAGCGGTTTATTAAGCGCTCTAGCACTGGGGAAGGAAGGCAGAGACGTGCTTCTACTGGAAAAAGAGGACTACTTGGGGGGTGTATGCCGCTCCTACAAGGTTGACGGGTACCAGGTGGACACAGGACCCCACATGATAACCAGAGTAGCTCAGGGCCCCCTGAAGTATCTAATAGACAACTACTTCGACATCATCCCCAACTTCATGCCACACGGCAGGTACTATGTGGTATTGAACAACAGGGTTAAACCCTTCCCCTGGAACATGAGAGACTGGGTCTCCTTTGACCTGCTCCCGCAGACAGATAGGATATATCTCATGAAGACGCTGTTCAGCATATCCTACCTCTTCAACAAGGGAGAGGACTTATCCAAGAAATCTGTGGCAGACTTCATAGGCAACGGCTTAAGCGAGCCCACCATCAGATTCCTGAACTGCATGTCTTATTTCATGACAGGATCCCCCATGGATAAAACACCAGTGGAAAGGTTTGTTGACGCAGAACACTATAAAAGCCAATCCAGGGGGATGCTGGACAAGATATACAACATACTCATGAAGGAGGGAGCACAAGACCAGGTGTACCCCAAAGGAGGTATACAATCCATCATCACCTCCATCAAGGCATCCATCCCAGAGAAAAAGGTTGAGATAAGAACCGGAGAAAAGGTTGTGGGGATAAACCACGCCGAGAAAACAATAGAGTCCAGCAGCGGAGAATACCGCTACAACACATTAATCTACTCAGGATTCGCCTCAGATTTACCGAAGCTGACAGAAAACAAGCTCCCGAAAAACTATATGGAATCACTGAGCAGACTGTATAAGATTAACGCATTAACTATCTGGCTTGGATTGGACGAGAAAATATTCAACAGAGACGGCTCCGAGATATGGGTGGACTCCAACTCCTACACGTGGGCGGTTCCGGTGTCAAACTACGACCCGAACCTGTCACCCAGGGGAAAACAGCTCGTAGGCTTCGCCTTCAGCCTGCCTCAGGGCTTTAACGAGAAGAAAGAGAAGAAAAGATCTCTGGAAACAATATACGAGATGAACCCCCGAATAGAGAGAAACGTGGACATGATACACCACCAGATGCTGATACCTGAAAAAGCTGTTTGGACCATCGACACCCTCTTCGCGAACGTGAAAACCCCGATAGACAGTATCTACCTTGTAGGTACTGACACGGAAAGAAGGAGCATGGGCATTACCAGAGCCTCCTATTCAGTGAATACATTATTATCCACGCTCAAGAAGGATGAAAGACTATAAAATTATTTCTTCCTGAACTCGGTGTAGCCGCATGTACCACAGGTATCCCTATCCTTGTGATGAGCCATAAACACACCATCACCACACTTGGGACAAATCTTGTTCTTCCTCTCCACCTTATCACCCGACAACACGTACTGCTCCCACTTATTAACCATAACTAATCACCTTCATTCTCTTTCTTATTCTCCGCAGGCTTCTCCGCAGGGAAATTCTTGGATAATAAGTATTTAGGCTCAACACCCATACTATCTTCATCAAAGTAAACCTTAACCAAACCCTTTGCCTTGTTCATACCATACTCCGTAGTGTATGAGTCTAGGACAGTAAGCCTGTTCTCTGAGTTCAACACAGACACCAGCTTCTTCCTCACATCCCCTCGGGGGGGAGTAGCGCCCTCAAAGCTGATAATGAACTCATACTCCCTCCTTTTCAGGAGAGGATTATCTCTCTCCTCAATTATCTCCACATCCATTTTTAAACCATCTGCTCCATGATTTTATTCACCTTCTCCTTCATAACACCGTCAACTTCCACAGCCACCAGACCCTCTCCAGGCTGGCCGTAGACGACTAATGAACCCAACGGCGCAAGCTTAATAGCAGCCAACGCCACCAAATCCTCCTCCCCATCAACGAATATCTTATACTCCAAACCCGAATCCAAGGCCCTCTCCAAGGCATTGAATGCTTCAGGGGTTAAAGAGCCAGGTGGGTTTTTAACCTCCACCAACTTTGCTTTATGCTTTTTTATCGATGACGGGAGCTCAATACTCTCCCTTTTAATCCTGCAATCATACACAATGACTCTAGGCTTAAGGCCCGCCTCCAATACATCAACTGAAACCCTATCACCCACACATATGATTATATCCGATTCAGCATCCAACTCTCGGACATCACCCAACACCCTGCCAAAGGGTTTCTTAAGTTCCCGCCGGAGTGATGAAGGAAGTCTTAGCAACCGGTATTCCATCCTCACCGAACCTTCAATGCAAACTCTCCAGGGGTTTTCATGCCCATCTTTTGCGCAATCTTTGAATTCTCTGGATCAATAACCGCCAGATAACCGCTCCAATACTGTGAGGTGCGCCCACCACATACAGGACACGTATCTCCCTCAACAACCCTCATGCACTTTTTACACGCCCTCATTTTTCCTTCCTCACAGGTTTCTTGGTCTTCTCTTTTTTAATCCTCTCCAAATCCTTCTTCTCATCTTCGAGCCACTCCAGCTTGCCCAGGTAAGGCTGCCTCATAGTCAAACCCACCTTAGAGTCCGAGAACCTTGATTTCAAGCTGACCGATACAATCCGTGCCCGTACCATGTCATCCTTCTTCAACATCTTCTTGCTTTCCTTGCCAATGAGAGCAGCATTCTTTGCATCATATCCCACGAAATCCTCAGTCACCTGAGACACGTGAACCAGACCATCCATTGGACCGAAGTTAACGAAAGCCCCGAATTCTGTTATCTCAGTCACTATCCCCTCAACCACCTCATTTAGTCTGGGCAGGTATACAAGAACCTCCAGCATGCAGTCATAATATACAGCACCATCTCCCATGATAATCTTGCCCTCACCAACCTTTTTTACCTTATTGACTACAAGTATTATGCCCACGCTTTGGTCTATACTACCAGCAGATGTGGTCTCGTATTCTGAGACAATAGCCTTATTCAAGTCTTCTACGAAACGCCTTGGAGGAACCCTGACAGTATCCTCAATAGTAAGTATTTTGTACATTATACCACCATAAACGATAGGTTATATTCTTTGAAGTTTAATCTAAAAAACCCCCTCCAATTGGGGAACAACCTGTCTCTTCCTGGACATAACGCCCTTAAGGTATACTCTGTTGTCCTCAACTTTGGCTTTAAAGGCCGCATCTACCCTATCCGTCAAGCCGACAACCATTAGCTCCGAACCCTCCTCTATGATATTTGTAACCATCAACACCACCAGGTCATAATCTTCATCCAACTTGATTTTTTCCAATTCATCAATGAACTCCCCCCTCCTATCAACTGCTTCCTTGCTGTCCACTATCTCTATCTGCCCAATGCCCACCTTACTACCGTTGAAGTTAAAGTCCTTGAA
This sequence comes from Candidatus Altarchaeales archaeon ex4484_2, assembly GCA_002254565.1. Taxonomy (GTDB): domain Archaea; phylum Altiarchaeota; class Altiarchaeia; order IMC4; family QMZM01; genus EX4484-2. Next base: position 6,785 of record NJEG01000026.1, read on the forward strand.
ATCAGAGAAGATAACGTCTTTTGCGGAAAGACCCTCAAGCGAGGACTTAGCCTTCTTAACCTCTATGCCAAAGGACTTCACGTCATCTATTTTAGCAATCTCAGCCATCTTATTCGCTACCTCAACATCCCTATCTGTTGTGGTAACAGACCTGAATACTACCGTATCAGATAATATAGCAGACAAGAGTAATCCAGCAACCCCCTTATCTATATCATCTACGCAGGAAAGGAACATCTCACCCAATATCGTTGCTGTTGAACCCAGAGGTTCATTGTGGTAGAATATGGGCTCTGAACACCTGAAGTTTATCTTGTGATGATCTATAACCTCAACAATCTCCGCCTCAGAATATCCATCAATGGACTGGGATTCCTCGTTGTGGTCTACCAGTATAATCTTTTTTCCCGCACCATCCTCTAAAAGAACAGGCTCGCTGAAACCAAACCTGTCCAAGACATACGCTGTCTCAGAATTCAGTTCACCTATCCTGGCCGCAATATAATTATCTCCAAAACCAGCCTGCTTCTTGAATTCAGCGTACGCTATCGCCGAGCATATGGAATCAGTATCCGGGTTCATGTGCCCTATTATGTAGATTTCCTCGTTCATGTTAACAAAACCCCAGTTTATTCTTTGAATGCATGCATATAAACTTTATGCCATAATCCATGAGCCTTTTTTTCAGCTCAGCATCTGCCGTGCAAACCATTATGTTCCTGCTTCCTTCTTCATCCACGTATCTTATTATGAAATCATCAACGTCCCCAGAGCTTTCCACAACACCTATTTCCTCCCTCTTTATCAGTTCCAAGGCAACATTTGCCGCTATACCGTCACTGCCCCGCGAATGTTTCGATATTGATTCAAGCTCATCTACCACACCCGTGAAGGTTAAAATCCGGTGTTCCTCGCTCACCAGCAACTTTATTCCCTCAACTATGTCGATTTTGTTTTTATGGAGTATCATGAAAAAATTTGTGTCAATAATTATAGTAATCATCTTTTTAATCAGCGACCGTGCCGTAGCCGATTAAACGCCACCTGGTGCCGAATCGCCTGCTCAAAGCTAACCTGTCGCCATTCTCCACACACACAGGCAACTTAAGGCTTAATTCAGCCTTGCCTGGATCATTTACTACACCTAAAGTAACAGCAGATCCTGCGGCAAGCATCAACGGCTCTGACTTCGCCAGCGGCTTGATCTTAACATCATCCTTGCTCCCTATCAGCTTATCCAGTAAATGCACGTTCAGGTTTATTGAATCCCTGGATTCAGGAACATTACCCGGGCGCCCTATAACATTACCTGAAAGATTATCGGCTTTGGTTAAGGAAGGATCCAGTTTTGTTCCAATAGCTATAAGACCCCCCGGCCGGGCATCTCCCAGTTTAGCGCTCCCAGCATTCAAGCTGACTATCTCCGTCCTCAGGGGATGATAACGGTTTTTCTTTTTAACACCCGGGGAGAGCTCAATTTTATCCCCTAACTTGAACTGACCCTGATAGACGGAGCCTCCCACCACACCCCCCCTTATTGACTCAATCTCCGTTCCAGGCCGATTTATGTCAAAAGAGCGTGCTAGCCTCATCTTAGGCTCCTTGCTCATATCCCGCTCGGGTGTTGGAATGTATTCCTCAATAGCATTAATCAACACATCAGTGTTTATGTTATAGTGGGCTGCTATGGGTGTGATTACAGCATCTTCTATTTTCGAGCCCTTTATAAAGGACTTTATCTGCTCATAGTTTTCCTTCGCCTCCTCTCTGGAGACCAGATCTATCTTGTTCTGGGCTATAACTATGCGGTTAACTCCAAGAATCTCCAATGCCATTAAATGCTCTGCCGTCTGGGGCTGCGGACACTGCTCGTTTGCGGCTATAACCAAGACTGCACCGTCCATTATAGCGGCACCGGAGAGCATTGTAGCCATCAGGGTCTCGTGTCCCGGTGAATCAACAAAAGAAACTCTTCGCAGAAGCTCGGTTTTTGAGCCGCATACAGGACATTTCTTTTTCACGGAATAACAAGCAGGTTCCTCACATTCAGGGCATTTATAGAAGGAACAATCTGCGTAACCTAAGCGTATGGAAACACCCCTCTTGATTTCCTCGGAGTGTTTGTCGGTCCAGATGCCAGAGAGAGCCTTTGTGAGCGTGGTTTTTCCATGGTCTACGTGCCCTACGAGACCAATATTTATTTCGGGTTGAGCATCAGATGACATTCTCGGATTTTTATTCTTTCTGTTCCTCCTCGGTTTTTTCACCAGAATCTTCTGGATTGCTGGCACCAAGCAACTCATCTATACTCTTCTTACCTTCCTTGATCACCTTAGTGTTTATTTGAACTATATCCCCGTCTATCCGCTCTCCCCTAACCGTTTTCTTCTTTCTGACCCTGCCCTCTGGCCGGTACCCTGTTCCCCGCCTTAACAAAATTCTTACTCTGCCAGAACCACGGACCCCCTTCTTCATGGGGAAACCGGATTTATCGCTCCCCCCAGTAATCTCAAGAGTATAACCCTTCAACCCCAATATGGAGCCGTCGAATGACTCCCCGAGTCTTGCACCATTCAACCTCTCGGCTTTCTCGTCCTTAACCTCCTGCTGGTAACTCTTCCCCGTCTTCGAATTGGATATATTAATCTTGTATTCCATTTTCAAAAATTCAAGTAGAAAATAGTGGTCTATACTTATACGAATAGAATAATAAAAAAGAGATTAACCTCCAACATCCCCCATCCTCTCCGTTAATACTTTACTAACCACTTTACCGTTAGCCCGGCCCCCCAGTTCCCCCATCACCTTACCTGTTAAAGGGCCGACTGCCTTCAAACCCTGCTTCTTTATGAAGTCCCTGTTCTCTTCAACCAGTTTATCAACCACAGCCTCTATCTCCTTGCGGGATGCTACACCAACACCCACCTTACTTATTGCCTCCCCAACAGTCTTAGCAGGGTTGCGGGCTAAATCCAGTAGAACATCTAGCACGGAATCTTGGGATATATCCCCCTCCTGCAGGTGACCGAACAAATCCCTGAAGTGTTTCTCATCTATATGCCCCACATCCACATTAAATCTCCTCCTAATCTCTTTGGGAGCTGAAACCAGGGTAGATGCCATCAGGGTTGGGTTAACCTTAGGGTACTCTTCCACAAGCGATGTGAAACTTTGACTCCACCTTGATCTAAGCATCTGGTTAGCCATCTCTTTGCTTAAACCAAGTCTCAGGTACTCATCCATCAACTCCTCAGGATACCTGGGAAGCCCTGAACGTATCCAGGAAATCTCTTTTTCTGTTACCTTAACCAGCGGCTCATCCGTCTCAGGGTACATTCTAGCCGAACCAGGTAGGGGCCTCATGTATTCAGTTCCACCATCACCTGTGGACCTCCGGGTTTCCTGGGGAACACCCTCCAATGCCTTTAAACACCGCCCATATATGGCCCCAATGGCCTTCTCTGCTGCCTGCTTTTTCTCTAAAACCAATGCGAAGGCGTCTTTTTCATCCAAACCCAGTTTCTCCCTAAGCCTTCTGGATTCATCTACTGTAATCCCGTAACCGGGTAACTCATCAGAGTGGATAATTCCCTTCACGTTCGACTCGGATCTCGCATACTGCGCCAGCTCCGGACCCAGTTTGTTACCTAACAGTTCTTTGAATCCGGGAAGGAGTATACCATACACTTTAGCACCGGAATCCATCTTCTTCCTGAAAAGCTTTGATCTGGTTTCCCTGAACTCCTCAGTCAAGTCGATTGGCTCCTTTGTTAAATCCGAGTCCTTAACTCCCCGCTCCTCCAGTTTCTTTTTCACCTCAACAAGCATTATCTGCCTCTCCACCTCACGGCTTATGACCTTCGTTATCAGCCTTAGATCCTGCACCCCCTTAATCTCAATCCTCTCACCACCTATTATCGAAACATTAAGGTCCTGCCTGATAGTGCCTAACCCCCTTTTGACTTTCCCAGTAGCCCTAAGCAACAGACCAAGCTTCTCAGCCACCTCCCTCGCATGATTCGGGTTTTTAATGTCCGGGCTGGTTCCAAGCTCCACCAAGGGAATACCCAGACGATCCAGTCTGTATATTGTGGTATTAGAGTCCCCACCAATCTTTCTGGCCGCATCCTCCTCAAGACAGATTAATGGAATCCCCACCCTCCCTTCACTGGTGTCCAGGAAACCGTCAACCGCTACCAGCATAGTTCTTTGAAAACCCGATGTATTGGATCCGTCTATCACCGTCTTCCTCATCACCTGTATCTCATCCACTACGGTAGCGTTTAGGAGCAGGGATATTTCAACAGCTATCTCAAGCGCTTCCTGATTCAACATATGAGGTGGTTCCTCATCCAGCTCCACCAGACAATTCGTGTCCCGGTAAGCCTCATATACCAACCTCCGATCTCTCAGAAATTCATGTAACGCAGCAGGGTCCACATCACCTATCTCCCCGGCAACAGCCCGCATACTTCGTTCAATCTTTATGTCAGGCTCCTCCTCTCTTATCTTTGAGGGACAGCTGCAGAATAATTTATGCGTATCAAGCTGCTGATGAATCTCTATCCCTGCCTTAAAGCCCAGTTTCTTGTAGTCCATTTCTGTAGGTATACTTTTATGTGATAGAATGTTATTAATTGAGTATGGAAAAGGAGGGATATAACAGCTTGGAGGATGATTACATCAGGATAATAAAACCCTCCGATGATAAGAGAGAATTGAATCTAAGACATGTTTTTTTCCCAGCCCTCCTTGCTGGCCTGAGCATTACAGTTATAGCCTACTTTTGGGATATAACCCGGTATGGTATACTTTTCGCATCATTCGGGTCATCTGCCTTTATTCTGTATGTTAGCCCAAAGGCCAAGCAAGCCCAGGTGAGGAACATACTGGGAGCTTATCCACTGGCCGGATTCTTCGGGTATTTATCTTCATCATACATAATGCCATACATTAACTTCCCGGACGCAGCATTCGATTACGCAATAACAGGAGGTGTTGCTGTCATGTTAACTGTTCTGGCTATGCTTTTCACCCGCTTCGAGCACGGCCCGGCTGCCGGAGCAGCGCTGGCTTTCGTGATAAATGAGCCCGACGTCATCGCAGTATTTCTTTTGATTGGTGGGGGAATCACCCTGCTGATTATTGCCAAGATTCTGATCTTTGTGGTGAAAGAGGAATACGAACTGGAATGCGCGATAAGATACACACTACATCTGGGAGGGGAAGAACCCAACAATCGTTAACACCGGATTCATCTATTAATCCACTCAATTCCTATTTTATTTAATGAACACCGACTCCAAGGTTTACCTGAAGAAAAAGTTCAAACAGTTTTATTGGAAGAACCAGATCAAGGCACCACAGGAGGTGGAGAAAAGAGAGTTTGGAACAGGTACACTTGACTCCAAAATCAAGGTCAGGCACAAGTCCTTCAAAACAGAAAGGGAGTTGAGAGGTTTCCTGGAGAGGGAGGCGCCCTATTATATATCGTATTCGTCTGCATTCTACCAGTTCCCGGAAAACCAGCCCATGGAGAGGAAGCAGTGGCTTGGTGCTGAAGTGGTGTTCGACCTGGACAAGGAGATAGAGTATTTGAATGAAAAAGCCTTTGAGGAGGTGAGGGAGGAGGCCCTGAATCTTGTTGACTTCCTGCTGGAGGATTTCGGCTTACAGGAAAAATATATAGAAACCAACTTCTCAGGAGGTAAGGGTTATCACATCCACGTCTTAGCTCCAGGGGTTAAGGAACTGGGCAGGGATGAGAGACAGGAGATTGTTGACTACATCACTGCCACAGGCTTCGACCTCGGCTGTTTTTTCACCCAGGAGGCTGTTAGTGGCGTTAACCTGAAAGGCAGGAGGGATTTCCGCTCCAGAGACTCATCCACTGCAGTGGTCAGAGGCCCTATGGATGGTGACACAGGCTGGGCTAAGCGACTTTTTGAGGTTGCCCTCGACCTGGTTTCGTCTGACACGGTAAAGCTTAGAAAGGAATATGGTCTGAGAACCAAACAGGCTGAGACCTTGTACAGGAACAGGGAGCTTAACCAGAGGCTTCTGAGGGAGGGTAAATGGGATGCACTGAAGGGTTTGACAAAACATATGAGGGAAAAGAGTATGGAGAGATACGCTGTCTCAATGGTAGAAGACACCGACCGGATGGTTACCGTTGATACTTCAAGGCTTATCAGGTTGCCTGATACGCTACATGGGGGAAGCAGTCTCATAGCTAAAAAAGTGAAAACCCTTGAATCGTTCAATCCCCTGATTGATGCAGTAGCATTCAGCGATGACGAAGTCAAGGTGAATGTGAAAGAGAAAACACCGGAGTTTTTGCTGAACGAAAACAGATTCAAGTTTAACAAAGGCGAAACCAAGATTCCAGAGTATGTCGCAGTCTACCTACTGCTGAAGGATAAGGTAGAACTCGCCTAGAAACCGTACAGCCGGGATATGAATTCAGGTGTTATTATATCCCTTAGGAGTATCGCGCCCGTATGCACGTGTATGTCATCGCCTTCCACGATGATGTTCCCACCCTCGATTGCGACTCTGTTGATGTCTGATTTAAGGAATCGTATGGATGGAGTTAATGTAGAACAGTCGAATACTTCCCCGGTCTTGTTTATCTGCTGTAGTGCGCTGTTGAAGGGCTGGCTAATACAGGAGGAGCCGTTCAGGGTGTAGGGGAAAATCAGAAGCATTTTATCTTCCATGGATGCCTCCATCTCCTGTCGGGTTATAACCTCATCATTGTTTAAATCACGGGGTCCGGCTGTCTGGGCTTGCAGGTAGCCTAGAGCACCCAATACATCACCATAACCTGAGACCGCGTCAACACCCAGCCCTGAATCCAATAAAACATTAATTCTCTTCCATTCCCCAGATTTACGGTATATCAAATCCAAGTCCTCTGGACAGGACAGGTTATCCCGGAGGCAGGCGAAGGCATGGCATGCGTTTAATAGATTGCGGGTTGAATCACCCTTTATCAAGACAGAGCCCTTGCGTATGTAGATTCCAGTAGAATCTGATTTTTGAACAATAATCGTGTGACCATTCCTATCAGGCAGGGATATGGCAGCTAACTCAAAATTACAGGTCAGTATGTCCCGGTCTTCTGAATCCCTCAGGTCGATGTATCGCCAGCTCGTCACCCCTTCTAGGGGGACATCCGACTCCACCGTCACCCCAGCTATTGTTGTTTCATAGCTATAGCTTGGTGTGGAGAAGAACATATACGCAGCTGCAATGCCGATAATGAAAAAAAACGCTGCGACAGCAATAACCTTGGCCCGCTCATCATCCATTTTAACGTTAACTCTATGACTCAACAGTTAAATATCATGTTTTTTGGAACCAACAAGCTTGTTTACTTCTCCGATGACGCTGCTGAAGGCATTAATCTCTCCCACACATAAACCAAAGTATAATTCAGTGACCACTGCCCCAACCTCGGATAGGAGCTCAGCCAGCCTCGACTCCTTAAGGAAGGGCGTGCAAAGCTGGGAGTAATACGAGACGCTCTCCGCCGAGTCCGCTATAACGTCCACCAGCTCCTTGTTTTTATATGCTGCCGCCAGATTACCTACAAGGCTGTTAGGGTCTAGCTCAGAGAGTCTCTCCCTGATTTTCTTCACGTTGTTTTTGTCCTCAAACTTCTGAAGGTCCCCGTATAGTTTGGTTGTTTCCTTCCCATCCACATCAGCAACACCCAACAGTATCTCCAGCGCCTCCTGTCTAATCTCCTTGTGTTTCCGGTCGAAGTCCCCCTCCCTGTTGAAGTTTTCTATCACATACTCCCTGAACTCCTCCAGTTTCTTGTTTCGCTCATGGACCGCCTTCTTAAACTCCTCATCTGATTCATATTCCTTCGATATCACCCGCTCGTATGCAGTAAATAATTCCTCTATTCGTTCATCATCCAGGCTCTCTGGTGCAGTCCCTATTAGAAGCTCAAGCCCAGTAAAGAAAACCTTCTCAAGTTGGAAAATCCTTTCCTCAAGTATGGCAGCGTCTTCGTTGGACATATTGATACTATATTTCTCGCTCTAATATAAATAAACAAGAAATAATGCATCTCAGGGTCAGGAAAAACAAAGGGGAGAAGATAAGAAAGAGGCTTATAGGAGAAGACGCCCTAGACGAGAGGATGGAGGTTGAGAGAGATAATAGATACCTTTATTTCCCACTGAAGAAGAGGGTACAATATCCTGATACCCGAATCGTGGAAAGAGCGGGAGTTGAAAAGGATGCGAGACCGAAATCCCTAAAAGAAAGCCTTTCAGGTACGTTATCATCTGGAGATCTTGAATATGTCCCATCTTCATTTGATGTTATAGGAGATATCGCAATACTAGAGATTCCCGCAAAGCTTGAGGGTAAAAAAGAGATTGTAGCCAAATCACTTCTTAAGACCTTCAGGAACATCAACGTTGTAGCCGCTAAAGAAACCAGAGTCTCATCCGAATACAGAATAAGGCATGTGGAGGTGATTGCTGGAGAGCGAAGGACAAAAACATTGCACAGGGAACACGGCTGCATCTACAGGTTGGATGTTGAGTCCGCCTACTTTTCCCCGAGGCTGAGCGCCGAAAGACTGAGGGTGGCCAAGAAGGTAAAAAAGGATGAGAGAGTTCTTGTCATGTTCGCGGGTGTAGGGCCTTATGCTGTTCTAATAGCTAAAAAAATTAACCCGAAAGAGGTTATTGCCGTTGAATTAAACCCTGATGCGGTCAGGTACATGGGGATAAATGTTTCCCTGAACAGGGTGAATGTTGAGGTTATTGAGGGGGATGTTCGTGTTGAGACACCGAAGCTGGGCCGGTTTAACAGGATAATAATGCCTTTGCCAAAGGATGCGGGCGACTTCCTGGATGTGGCGCTTCCTGCACTCAAGAAGGATGGTGTCGTACATTTCTATGATTTCTCCCACAGCCGGGAGGAATCAATTAAGAAAGTGAGGTCATTAACAGAAAAACTAGGGTATGGGATTAAGGTTTTGGATGCTGTGAAATGCGGCTCGTACAATCCCTCCCTCAATAGAATATGCGTCGACTTCAAAATAGATGATCATCTTGAATAATAGTATTCACCCTTCTTTTTCTGCTCCCTGTCCTTTACCGAATCGGGTTTATTGGCTCTTGGCCTTCCTGAGTCAAGATCCCTTCTAAAGGAGACATCCATTTCCTTGAGGAAGAGGTTCATTCCATCCCTCAATGAAAGAGACTCTGAGGCCCCCCCATGCCTGCCTGATTTCCCTGAGAAAACCATAAGCTTATCTGAGAGGTAGTCTATCAGGAGGATGTCATGATCCACCACCAACACAGAGGTTTCGTTGTCTTCAGAGAACCTGCGGAGGTATTTCGCCAGCCTCAGCCGCTCCTCCACGTCCAGGTAGGCGGAGGGCTCGTCCAGGAGATACAGGTCAGCATCCTGTGACAGACAGTCAGCTACGGCAACCCTCTGCAGCTCCCCCCCGGATAATTCATCAAGCCTTGACTCCAGCAGGTGAGCTAGATTCAGTTTCTTGATGAAGTAGGTCTTCAGTTTCAGGCACCTCACTGTTTCAGCGGATGGTTTGATGTACTGGGGTTTATATGAGACCTTCAGGTTGTAACCTATCTCCCTGTTGTCTGGCTTTATAACATCAGCGAGCATCTTGATGAAGGTTGTCTTGCCTGTGGCGTTAGGCCCAAGTATCCCCAGGACCTCAGACCTGTACAATACACCCTCC
>NJEG01000027.1 GCA_002254565.1 Candidatus Altarchaeales archaeon ex4484_2
GATACCAAAAAACGGATATATCATGTTCATAAAGAACCCAGTGAACATTAAAGTTGCAAGACTTAATCCAACCGCATACACTATTGTCTCGATATTACCGAGTTTATGTAATCTAAGAATTCGCAGGAGGATTATTCCAGGTATGAATGCCAAATAAATAAAACCAATAAATTGTCTTATGATCGGGATTTGCAAGCCTATAGCATCCAAGCCAATTGCGCCCCACATCATGAGTTGGATAACTAAGACTATCTTAAAAAATTTCTTGATTTCCCAGTCGTTTATTTGAAGTGGATTATTTATTTGCATGATTTACCTCAATCGCCTCTTTATAAACTTCAATTGTCTCCTCTGCGATAGTATCCCATGAAAGTTCTTCCTTCATCTTTTTATATGCGTTCTCACCCATTTCTCTTCTCAATTTATTCTCTTTTAATAATCTGGTTATCGCATCTGCTAAAGCGTTAACATCTTGCGGCGGCACGATAAACCCTGTCTTTCCATCGTCTACTACTTCAGGTATGCTTCCAACATTCGTTACAACAACTGGTTTTTTGAAGGCGTATGCAATTGGGATGATCCCACTTTGTGTTCCTTCAATATACGGCAAGACCACTACTTTTGATCGTTGAAAAAAACTTGGAACTTCCTCATCAGGTATAAATCTATTATGTATTTCATAATGTTTGTTAGTTAAGGGCATCGTGATATATCTGCTAAGATTACCCTCTCCTGCAATAATTAGTTTTGTATCTGAAAAATCTTTGAATATACTGTGCATTGATTGGATCAAATATTCTATACCTTTGTACTCCTCTATTCTACCAAAGAATAATACAGCGTTCTCTTCAGGTATATGATCACATTCATAATCCAAAAAGAAAAAGTAATCTCCGTGAGGAATTACATAACATTTTTTATTTATCTTTAATTCCTTTTTTGCCCGATCTCCATGAACAATTAAACAATCAGAAAATCTTATATGGATGTTTCTTCCGATTATTTGATCAAATTTTCTACTTCCAATATGCGGATTTACATCATGGATAGTAGTTACTATAGAAAATTCAGTTAAAAAGGGTAAAAAAAGAGCCAACCATAGGTGGCATCCTTGAATATGTATCATATCTGGTTTTTCTTTATAGATTGTGTCCAAAAACTTTAGAGGTCTGGTTAATAACAATGTGTTAATAAAAAACTTTTTAATCACAGTTCCAAGCTGTAGTTCTATTATTTTCACATTTTCTGCAAAATTTTTTCGTTCCACTCCAACAGGAGCTATTACAGTGACTTCCTCTCTCTTTGATAATGCATTTGCAAGTTGGGAGGTATAGTGTATCATCCCACCATATGTGTTGAGAGTTATGATCATTATTTTCATTGTATCACTAATCTGATAATACCCTCTCAAATTCCTTCAAATATTTTTCTGCTATTACTTCCCAATCCAGATTATTCAAAGCATAATTTCTAGCGTTGCTTGACTGATTTGAATTATTTTTTTCTATGTAACTAATTATTTCTTCGGAAGCTTTTTCTTCATCACCAAAATCAACAACAATCCCACAATCTGCATCCTCCACTATCTTCAAATTAGGGATGTTAGATACTATGCATGGCAAACCTGAAGACATTGCTTCCAAGAGCGTTAGAGGCTGCCCCTCATATTTGGATGTCATAATATAATAATCTGAGCATGCATAGAGGTCTGGAACATCCTTCTCATGATCAACATAACCCAAAAATTTGATATTTTTTATATTTCTTTTCCGGACAAGTCTCTTTGTTTTCTCCAGAAGTTCACCCTCTCCAGCAATAACCAGTGTGACATTACCTAACTTTTTCTTAATTAACGAAAAAACATCAATCAAAGTATATGGCCGTTTTGAGTCACTTAATCTGCCAAGACTCAAAATTATTAAATCCTCTTCTGGAATGTTAAATCTTTTTCTTAACAATTTTTTATCGGAAGTTGGTTTAAACCTTTGTGTATCAACACCATTTGGAATATATGTTACGTTTTCTTTGCTTACACCAAGCTCTTCTAATTCTCTGCAAACTTGGGGGCTGACACCAGTAAACTTCGTTTTTTTATCTATTTTATCTAGACAATATTTCTCAATTTTTGATGATGCTTTTTTATAAATATGGAGATGTGGGGGGAATATCCTATGAACAATTTGTCCATAGGACGTTATATGTATGGTTACCAGACTATTCTTGAACAGATTATTTTCTAAAATCAAAGGATTGTGGAACCACACCAAAGTGTACTCATCACCTCTTTTTTTGAGATAATTGGAAATAGAATACCAATAATAAATCAAACCCAATCGACCAAATTTTTGGATTAATGCTTTATTTCCAAGCTTTATGTCAGGTCCCGTAGGTGAACAAGTCGTACAATCAATCCCCACCCTCTTAAGACACTCTGTGACATTGTATGCAACATTCGCAATACCAGAACCGTAAGGATAATATTCTGTTGCACAAATTAATAACTTCATTCTTATATCACCTACCACCTAATATTCACTTTAGATACCGCCGCTCTGATTTTCCCTGATTTTTCCTTTGGAATTTCATCAACAAGCTCAACTTTGACATTTACCTCCTCCCCCATAACCTCCCTGATATCATGTTCGGTTTGGTCGATTGTTCTTTGAGTAAATTTATCATCTCTTACGAGCAGTATCCGTATCAAATCCTTTCGCTCTTGAATTGCCTTGAATTGTCCAATTCCAGGAACACGTCTCATTATAACCGTCCATATTATGGGTGAAAAAATTCGTCCATCTGGCACTTGCATAAATGAATCGGACCTACCCTCAATGAGCTTCATTAGAGGTAATCCTCTCCCACATGGACATTGTTCACTACTCGGAACACCGATATCTTCTATCGCATACCTAATCAAAGGCATTGCGTAATTGTATAACCCAGTATAAACGATTTCACCACGTTCTCCTGCTGAAACAATCTCCCCCTCTCTAACAAATTCCATTATTACGGCATCAATATCTATGTGGTATCCAACATGCTCGCCACATTCCCACGCAGTTCTATTCAACTCCACACACCCAAACAGATCTATCATCTCAACATCAAAAACAGAGTTTATATATCTCCTCATTTCATCATCTAAAATCTCTGAAGTTCCAAAGACCGCTTTTGGTTTAATGTCTTCACTTCCGTTCTCTTCTACTGCTTTTGCCAACAGCCTGATTGAAGATGTGTATCCATCAAGGACATCTGGTTTAAATTCGCGTAGTATGGATACCTGCTTGTCAGTCGTATCGAACACAGAAAGTTGTAATGGGCTAAAGATTCCTAATTTTTGAAACCACTGTTGTTTCTGGAAGTGATGCAAATCTTTGAAAACAGCCCATTTGCTCCTAAGACACAAACCATTTTCTGTATACGATCGTAAATTTATTGCCTTGCTAAAATCATCTGCCGCTTCATCGTATACAATCTTAGTTGGTATGCCAGTTGAACCACTCGTTTCTGTAATCAAACATCGCTTCAAATCCACGCCCCTTGCAAGCATTGATCCAGTACTATGTTCTCTAAGTTCTTCTTTTGTTGTAAATGGCAATTTTTTCAAATCCTCGGCTGTCTTGATGTCATCTGGTCTAACTCCAGCATCCTTGAACTTTCGATGATAAAACTCAGTATTTTCATATGCATGTTTGATAATCGCACGAAGCTTCTTTGCCTGCAACTCTTCAAGTTCCGAGGTTTTAAGCCATTGATTCTTTCGCACCTGATAAAGCAACCTTAACTTGTTTATTGCGCCCACATCTATCCCCCAATCACATCAACTCACCATATACCTCGATTGTCTTTTTCACGGTATCCTCCCACGAATAATTTCTGACAACATTAATTCTGCCGTTTTTTCCAAGTTTCTGGGCTAACTCATTATCATCTAATATCCTGGAAATCGCATCCGCAAGTGCCTGAGAATCCCTTGACGGAACCATCAATCCACATCCATCAACAACATCCACAAGTTGCGGTAACTCCGTGCAGACCACAGGAACACCAGACGCCATCGCCTCCAAAAGCGTTCTTGGCACACCCTCCTGAATACTGGGCAATACAAAAACGTCCGAATTCTGATACACCCCAGGCAATCTAGTATTGGGGATGAACTCCCGGATAATTATGCTCTTCATTAGACCCAAATTCCGTATCCTCAACTTAACATCCTCTTTTAAGGGACCCCACCCAACCATGAGAAGTTTAAGATTCGGACGCTCCCGAACCAAAATACTGAATGCATCAATTAAATAATCAACCCCCTTCCCCTCGGTGAATCTACCAACCCACAAAATCTGGTTGCCACCCCCCTCATTCTCACGAGGACTGAATAATCTTGTATCAGTACCGTTATGGATAACCTTTATTTTTTCGGAATCTATGTTCAAATCCTTTAACATTGTCTTCTCCTCTTCAGTGTAACAAAGTATCCTGTCAGCAGATTCAAAAGTCCACCTAGCTATTGTTGGAATGTACACCTCCTGCACCCACATAGGCACAGTCTGCGAGATCAAACCGTGGTTTGTGATTACAAGGGGTGGTGACCCTATTTTTTTTACAATTGCGCACAGGTTTGTGGAAAGAAACAAGTGTGAATGAGCGTGTACGATGTCAAAATCATTTTTGGCATTTATTAATTTAAAAAACATAGAAGGTACGATTGAATTACCCATCAAATTCACGACGGATCTAAATCGTACTATCTTGTATCCATCCCCATACTCTTGCACGGGCCGATCATCCGTTTTTGTAGTATACACTGTTACATTATAGCCAAGTCTCGCCTGTTCTTTTGACATTTCATGAACATGTACACCAAGACCACCCACCACTGTAGGATATAAATCACTCGCAACACGAAGTATATTCATAAATATCACTCAAATTCTGGCTTTTCTATGTTTCGAAACCCTAATCATCCCGTCACAACCATTTTCTCAGTTTGCATCCATATCACCATCTAATAAATCAACGATTCTCTTCCCTGCATTACCGTCTCCAAACGGGTTCCTCCAACTTTTTCCCTTATCAAGCATTAGTCGTGTGCACTCCAGAATCCTCTCAGGATCGCTGCCTCTCTGAGAGTGACACACGGGACACCCAAAACACACGCCTCCTCCTGCACACCACCCGAATCAGTTAAAACAAGCCTGGCCCGGCTCTCAAGCTGCAGAAACCTGAGATAATCCACCGGCTCAATCAAATCCATGCCGTTTATATGAAACCCAAACCCCTCAATCATCTTCCTCGTTCTCGGATGAACCGGATAAACCACCCGTAACCCGAACTCATGGGACAACAACTCAAGACCCTTCAAGATACTCCCCAACCTCTTCCCATCATCAACATTCTCCTGACGATGCAAGGTAAAAAGAAAAAACTCCCCCGGCTCCACACCCAAGTCACCGAACACATCCACCACACCATCCGCTATCCCCAGATTACGGTTAACCGCATCAACGACTGTGTTACCGGTAACAAAAACCTTTTCTTTCGGTATATTCTCGCTCACCAGATTAATGTACGCACCCCCAGTCGGAGCGAACAAGAGATCAGAGCAATGATCCGTGAGAACACGATTAACCTCCTCAGGCATTCCCTTATCAAAACTCCTCAAACCCGCCTCAACATGCCCCACCCCAATATGCAATTTAGAAGCCGCCAACGCCGCAGCAAGAACAGTGTTCGTATCCCCCTCCACCAAAACAACATCAGGGCTCTCCTTCACCAAGACCCCCTCAACGCCAGAAAGTATTTTCCCGGTTTGCTCAGCATGCGAACCCGAACCAACATCCAGATTATATCCTGCATCAGGAAGCCCCAGCTGCTCAAAAAAAACCCCATCCATGTTATGCGAGTAATGCTGGCCGGTATGGAGGGTAAAAAAATCAAGACCCTGCCTCTCACACTCCCTGATTACTGGCGACATCTTGATTATCTCCGGCCTGGTACCAACAACAACCATCAACCGGCTGACCTTCAGGGGATTCAGTAAGCCCCCGAATGAGGTGGGGGAGAGAACAACACATATGAAGCTGAGCCAGACAAACATCCAGACCCCGAAATCGCGCAGGTGATAGTTACCCCTCTTATAGTAGAGGAATGTGAGATACGTCATGAACAACGCGAATATAACCCCAATAATCTGTATCCCAAAAATCATCCCCTAACCCTCCAGAAAAGCATGTTCAGGAAAATCCGCACCCCATCTACTACTGTGGTGCCCTTATGCCTGCAGTGATAATGTGTCTTGATCGGCACCTGCCTGTGTCTGAGCTTGTTTCTCCCCACATTCATTACGATTTCAGAATCCATGGAGTAGTGGTGTGAACTCCACCTGATCTTATCGTACGCCTCCCTTCTGAACGCCCTGAAACCAGTCTGTGAATCCTCAATCCTGGAGCCGAAGAGAAGCTGAGCAGTCTTACAAAGCCACCAGTTCCCAAACCTGAGAACCAAAGGCATATCCCCGTTCAGAGACCGTGAGCCGAAAACAACATCCAATTTATCGTCGACTAAAATGCTGGCGAGCTTCGGTATGTCCCCAGGATTATGCTGGTTATCCCCGTCCAAGGTAATAAAGATATCCGAGCCATTCTCCAACGCCTTCTCAACCCCCGTTCCAAGAGCAAATCCTTTGCCCATATTCACAGGATGCCTCAAGACAATATCCGCATCAGAGGCTTCCTCGAAGGTTTTATCTGTGGACCCATCATCTACGACGATGACGTTGTCCACGTATTTCCTGGTTTCCCTGACCACTTCCCCGATGTTTTCTTCTTCGTTGAATGCTGGTATCACGGCGCAGGTTTTCAGGGATTTCATTCTAGGTAGTATTTTATATATAACATATTTGCATTAAGACAATATATATCTAGGTAGTATTTTATATATAACATATTTGCATTAAGACAATATATATATCGATATGTTCCTATACCATCGTCAATAATTCAGTAAACAACCAAAAATACTTGAAAAAATTTCACGTACCTGCAATACTATTTAAAGACACCACAAAACCAGATGACGGTTTATTAAACTATCGACTAAATAAAAACAAATTATAAATGATTATATAATCGATTTGTAAATATACTAACCAATCCTTCTACAAAAAAATGTTTGCCGACAGAACAACCCAAGAAAAACTCAAAGAAGTAATCACAGCAGCAGCCGGCGAACGCGACAAAACCCTAAAAGAACTAGAGCAGACAAAAAAAATAATCGATGCCATATTCGAAACAACACCCGACTACATCTTCACCAAAGACCAGGACAAAAAATACACGCTAGTTAACCCGGCTATGGAAACACTCCTGCAGAAACCCGCCTCAGAAATCAAAGGAAAAACCGACGAACACATCCTCCCAAAAAAACTAGCGGAAAAAACCAGGGAAACCGACCACAACACACTCTCAGGCAAAATCAGCAGAGAAGAATACACGGAAACAATCAGCGACATACAAACCACACTAGAAATAGTCAAGATGCCCCTACGCGACAGAAAGGGAAAGATAAAGGCCATATTCGGCACAGCCAGAGACCTCACAGAACACAAAAAAACAAAACACGCCCTCCAACAGCTCCTCAAATCCACAGACAACATAGCATTCATACTAGACAAAAAACAGAGATACACCGGCGTATTCGGCCAATTGAGTGAGATATTCAACCTAACAGAAGAGCAATTCATCGGGAAAAAAATGCAGGATGTGCTGGGAGACGAAGCAATAATACACGAAATATACAGTGAGCGCGCACTAAACGGAGAAGAAACAGTATATGAGTGGTCCACACCAGAATCCAGAGACTACCTGATGCACCTATCACCCCTCCGAAACCCCCAAGGAGAGATAACCGGCGCAGTATGTGTGGGCCAGGACATCACTGAACACAAGAAGGCAGCGAAGAAACTAAGGAACAGTGAAAACCGTTTCCACGAACTAGCTGAACTGTTGCCTGAGATGGTCTTCGAAGCTGATGAAGACGGGAAAATAACCTACACAAACCACAGATTCATGGAATACAACAGAGGGAAGCTGGATGAGGGATTAAGCATACTCCAGATCATAACCCCCCGGGAAAGAAAGCGGGCCTGGAAAGACATGAAACGAGCGCTCAGAGGAGAACAGCTGAGAGGCTGTGAATACACCCTCCAGAGAAGGGATGGGAGCACATTCCCCGCAAGCCTGCACATCACACCCATAATCCAGGGAAACAAACCAGTCGGCCTAAGAGGGCTGGTAACCGACTCCACTGAAATAAAAAAAGCGCAGGAAACCCGGGAAAAATACACGCAGATGCTCCAACGCTCCCCTGAAATCATCATCCTACTGGATAAGCGGGGTAATCTGCTGGACATTAACGAAAGAATACACGGAATGCTCGGCTACAGGAGGGAAGAAATTATAGGAAAGAATATATGTGATGTACCCTTCATACCCAATACCAGGATCATGGACAACCTCTCTGAAACAATACCCTATGAGACCGAGCTCATCTCCAAAACCGGAGAAAAAAAGACCGGGCTAATACACACCACCCAACTAAAGAACAAACAAAGGGATGTGACCGGGGAATTCATCATAATATCTGATGTAACCGAACGAAAGAAAGCCGAGTACGAGATAAGACAACAAACAGAGGATATCTCCCTCATCAATTCACTGAACATCACCGCAAACCAGGGAGGGAGAACAACAAAGATACTGCACATACTAGCTGAAGAGACCAGGAAGATGTTCTCCTGCTTCGGGGCGATGATATACCTCCTCAGCAACGACAAAAAAAAGCTTATACTCTCCAGGGAACACATACACAAAGACATTGACCGGGAACTGATGAAGGTTGTCGGGAGGAATGCGGGCACCAAAACAAGGAGGGAGGTGATGATTCCCCTAAAAAAAGGGGGATTTTATGACAGGATTATGATGGATGGAAAACCTGAACTAATCAACGACTCAGGAAAGATACAGCTCTTCCTGGGGGAGCTCATGGGCAACAGGATGCCTGAAAACCACATCCTGACAATCTACAAGACATTAGGTATTAAATCAATGATCATGGTCCCGCTGTATTCCTCAGGGGGTGAATGCATTGGGCTGATGGAGGTATCAAGGAGGAAGCCGTTCAATAAATCAGATCTTAGGCGTCTATCCTTCATAGCAGAGAACCTGACCACCATCCTCAACCGAAAACTGGCGGAGGAAAGCCTTAAGGCCAGCAGAGCAAGCCTCCACAACATAGTGGAAAAGAGTGCGGATGGTGTGTTGGTTATAGATAAGGATAGGGTGGTCCGCTACCTTAATCCTGCAGTGGAATCCTTCTTCGACAAAGATGCTGCAGAGTTCATAGGAAAACCCCTGGAGCTGCCCTTCAAGCCTGGTGAATCAGTGGAGGTAGACATAATGCGGGATAAAGACGATCAGGGAGTGGGTGAGGTGAGGGTGGTTGAGACTAGATGGGAGGGGGAGCCCGCGTATCTGGCCATGATACGCGACATCACCGAACGCAAGAAGATGGAGGAGACCATAAGGCGGCAGGTGGATGAATTAATGAGGCTGGACCAGGCTAAGACAGAATTTATCTCGATCGCAGGACATGAACTCAGAACCCCAGCACAGTCGATGATACTCGCAACCGACATCCTTCTAGGTGAACCCAACCTGACCCTCTCTGAGAAGAAATACCTGAAGATTATACAAAAAGAATGTCTGAGGTTGAAGAAACTAATAAACGATCTGCTTGAGCTATCATCTCTACAGCTGGGTAAAACAGAGCTCTCAATCAAGGAACTGGATGTGGGCAGTATCCTGGCTGATGCCATAGAGGATGTGTCTCTAAAGGCTAAAGAGAAAAAAATCAGTTTAAGAGTCAACAAGAGGCGAAACCTGAACAGAATTAAAGGAGACAGGGACGCTCTAAATCGGGTTCTGATAAACCTTCTAGGGAACGCTATCAAGTTCACACCAGAGGGCGGGGAGGTTAGGGTTACTGCAAGTAACGGGGCGTCGGGTGTGGTGGTGTGCATTGAAGATAACGGGCTTGGCGTGCCCCCTGAGCTTAAGGAGAAGCTCTTCGATCGTTTCTTCCAGGTAAACCCCATGATAGAAAAAAAGGAAGGATTCGGTTTAGGTCTGTCGATATGTAAAGAAATCATAGATGCTCACAATGGGAATATCTGGTGCGAGAGCGAGGAAGGTGGGGGCTCAAAGTTCTGTTTTACTATACCCTCAGGGGGTGAGATGAATGGCTAAAATAATGGTTGTTGATGATGAAGAGAATATAAGAGAGGGTGTACGGGGTGTGCTCGAGGGTGAAGGATACGAGGTTGATACAGCATCTAACGCAAACGAGGCATGGATTAAATTGGAGGAAAAGCGGGTGGACCTGATTCTGTTGGATGTTATGATGCCCGGTATGACCACGGACAAATTCATCAAGAAGATGGGGGAGAGATATGGACGCGATAGTGGGACCCGGATAATCTATATTTCCGGCGTAGGGTTTCTGGATAGGAACGTGTCCAGGGATGCGAAGATAAGGCATCTAACCGGGTTGGTGACCGAGCTCAAGGGCGGGGACAAAAGCGACATCCATATCTACGACTTTGTTGTTGACCTGCTTGAGAAACCGTTCAGCAGAGAGGATCTGCTGGCTAAAGTCGAGAAGGCATTAGGTGATTGAAGACTACTCCCCAAGATTGTAGCACATTAACTATAAAAAAATAAACCTTTTACCGCCCTACAGAAATATAGTAACGAACAGGATGGTGACGTAAATGGCTGAGATCATGATCGTGGATGATGACGTGCAGATGGTGGAGTTGATAAAGCATATCATGGAGGTGGAAGGTTATGGTGTTGTGACGGCTCACAGCGGCAGAGAGTGTCTTGAGAGGATAGTGGAGAAGGTGCCTGACTTAATACTATTGGACATGAAGGTGCAGGGGATGGATGGTAGGGAGGTGCTGCGGGAGATATCCATTGTTACCTGGGAGGGTGCCTGGGAAAAGCCGAGAAAGATGAGGGAGTTAATCAACTTTGCTAATAATGTCGGTGTTTTGCTAATAAAGTATTTTTACTAGAGAACAACGCTGTTAGGTGTCGTTTATCGTAAAATGTAGTGTCTAACTAAATTGGATTTAAGTTTTCTGCTCGATACAGAAGGTTTACAACCAACTATCTAGCAGAAGAGCAAAGACACTATACGGCAACGCCAGACAGAGAGAATAGATAGGGAAAGCACCGAACTACAACAGCGTAAACATATTCCTGAAGTTCACGAGGCACGCCAGTATGGAGTAAAGCATACCCCTACTTCATGCTCCACAGGAAGGAGTTCCTAGCGCGTTACCACCAGAGAAGCAACGTGGAGACAGCGTTTATGATGATCAAAGCCAAGTTCGGCGAGAAGCTGAAATCAAAGAACCCCCCCTAGCACAGAAAAATAAACTACTATGCAAACTAATAGCACACAACATAGTGGTATTGATACATGAGATACACGAGCTGGGGATAACCCCCAACTTCTCACAAGCTATTTAAGTTTTACATGTTCGTGGTCTGGATAATTCATCAACTTAATATCATTACTTTGCAAGATTTCATTAACTTTCTCAAGGAATTCATTCTCATTATTGAATTTTATCTCACATGAACGAATACCTCTTGACTTATTAGCTTTCAATGCAAGAGTTCCAGAACTCCAAGCAGTTTTCTTATCAATATCTTTAGGTAACTCATCAGTCCACAAATAAATCCTTACTTGTATAGTATTATCTCCATGAGGGTATTCACCTATTTTAATCACCAGAGTATGTAATAACACTAAATAATAAAAAAGGAAGTTAGGCACTACAATCCTGCTAATAAAGTCCAGCACTTGCTAATAAAGTTACCCAAAACACTGAGTTAATTAGCAAAGCCGAGTTAATCGATAAGCATATATATGAGTTAACATAATATATAGATTCCATAACAGAGTATAAACAAACCATATCGAGTATCTACCCATCCAAATCATGAATAAAACAATACTGCACATAGAAGACGACTACGACACCAAGGAACTGGTTAAAACACTCCTGGAGAGAGAAGGGCATAGTGTCATGACAGCATCAAATGGCAGGGAAGGCCTGCGGAAACTACACGAGGAGGAGACGGACATGGTCATCCTGGACGTCATGCTACCCGATATAAGCGGCTGGGACATCTATGAAAGACTTAAAGAGATATCCTACCAGGGAGAGGTTATCTTCCTCACGATCATGTCGGCTTCAGAGCAGGATATAACTAAATTAAGGGAGGATGGTGTCTCGGACTACATAACCAAGCCGTTCGAGAACAGGGATTTCGTGGAACGGGTTAATGTTCTCTTACATGAATGAGGTTAAATTTATTATATGATGTATAAATGTTAATATGGCGGATTTAAAGTCTATTGACCTGGAGGGAGGGAACACTTATGTAACGTTGAAGGTGTCTGACTCAGAGTATAGCATAATACGGCTTTCAAACAAGGGTTTCGTGATACTTCCCACATCAGATGAGGTATTGGATGAGGTTCTGACTACCGGCAAGATTGGTAACGGGAACCGGATTATGATGCCAAACAGGTTGCTGAATAAACACGAGGTGAAGAAATTAATAAAGAAGGTTCCAGCAAGGATTTTTGACGTGGATGACTCCAAGTATCTGTTGATTAAGCTGGAGGAGCACAGGAACGCATTCCCCCAGTTTGAGGTGGATGATGAATAAAGTAGGGACTGGTATAACGGATTTGGATAGGTTGATGGGCGGCGGGTTCCCCTCCAACACTGTTGTTTTATTGTCCGGTGGTCCTGGCTCAGGGAAGACGCTTTTCGGCCTGAATTATATTGTTAACGCTGCAGGCAGTAAATCCAGGTGCTGTTACGTCTCCCTGAACGAGTCAAGGGCGGAGTTGTTGAGGGCTTGCAGCCAGATTGATTCCCTGAAGAAGGCTGAAGCGATGCTGGATAAAAATTTATCTATCGTTCCTCTCGAACTGGGAAAAGACTTGGATGTCCGGAAGTTCACGAAGATAATCTCTTCTTACCCGGAGTTGGATAAGCTGGTCCTGGATAACGTTAACAAGCTGTTGATGTATTCCGGGGATGAGAGAGAGTACCGGATTAATCTATCCCGGATGGTTTCTTTCCTGCGGGAGAGGGTGGGATCCACTATGTTGTTGTGTGAAACCCCCAACGGTGATTTAATAGACACCGGCAATGGTGAGGCCTTCGAGTGTGATGGTGTGGTCAGGTTATCCTTCTCCGAGTACGAGGAGAAACCGAAGAGGGTTCTGGAATTGTACAAGATGCGCTACACATCCTTCGACCCGAAAATATCCCACGAGTTCGTAATCAACAGTAAAGGCCTGGATATCACAGAAACCAAGTTGATATGAGTTTTTGCGATGAGGATTTCAACATCACTCAGCAAGAGAATAATTGAGGCCTCCCCTGGTGAAGTGTTGAATAGGTTCATAGCCAGGAGGAGGCGTATGACCCTATTTTTCGAGGATATTGTGGGAGAGTACGTTTTGGAGTGTGAGAGGGGGGGTTTCGGTTCAGAGCTTGCTGATTTATCAAGGAAATGGGCTGAGCTAACACTCGACCGGCTGACCCCTCATTCCATAAGACAGCTTCCACCTGGGTTGGTTGTGAGATATCTTTTAAGCAAGACCTGGTCTAATCTGGGCATAGTCGACAGATTATCGCTTCAGGAGGATGGGGGTGTGGTGGAGTTACGTACACGTAATGAGTCCATCACCCGGGTTATTGGCGGCAACCTTTTTATGGCTGGTTTCTTTAATGGCACCGTAAATGCCCTGTTTGGCAGGAGATCGGAGTTGCTGGATTACTCGCAGTCTAAAGAGTCTTGTTTATACCGGTTTTCTGTAGGAGAGGAGCCTCTGGCGGTGGAGGGTAAATCCAAGAAAGAGTATAACAGGCTGAATTCCATGAAGCCGATTGAGGGCTTCACCCTGAATGAGGCAGTGAAGAAGGGTGTTTTTAATTTAAGGAATGGGAGAGAGCTTTTTTTCAGGGACCGGAGGGTTACTTTAACGGAGAACACCATGTTCCATCTGGCGGGTAACAGTGGTCTGTTGTTGGATAGGGTCTCAGGCATCTCCCATGATTTCTTCAGGGAGGTTGTTGATGAGAGAGTGACTGCGGAGAAAAAGCTTTTGTTGTTGAAGAATCTGTTGCAGTGTATGGGCTGGGGCGTCGTGCGTTTCCTGATGGAGGGGGATACTATAATAATGAAGATAAAAAACCCACCCTTCGGTTTACAGGATGAAAGGGATAACTGGGGTTTCCTTTCTAAAACCATACAAGGCTACCTTTGGCTTGTGGATGAAGGCTATTTGTTGGAGACTGTAGGGGATAGTGAAACGAATCTTGTGATTAAATATTTTCTGGATTAGATTTCACAAAAAGAAAACAACCATCAATGCCGTTATCAGAATGAAATTAACGCCTCTGGCGGAATCTATATCATACAACCTCTTTTTAGCTAGCTCGTGTATCAAATACAATTGCACGGGAATGAACATATAGACTACTGTAGCTGATTTAACTGCAAGAAGGTGTGTTTCGAGAAAGACCGTGTTCAGGATGTTAATCAAGAGAAACAACAACAAAACCAGTTTCATTGATTTATTATATCCTATCCTGACAGGTATTGTTTCATGTTTGTTTTCCCTGTCAGGTTTTATATCCCTTATATCTGATATCACGGAGTAGGAGAAAAAAAGTAGGAATAACAACATAGCTGAAAGCATCACCTCAACAGTTAATCCACCAGAGAAAGCAGTATAGCATGAAATAAACAATAGAGCGTAACAGAAGGGGATGGTAAGGGTCTTGACGATGAAAATACTTTTTACCTTCAACCTAGAGTAAGTGTATGAAAACAAAACGAGAGAGGAAATCAATACAAAAAAGGTTGAATTAACAAGAATCGATAACATAGCCGCTGTTAGGAATAAGAGAATAGGCGTTCTGTTAACCCAATTATTAATTGCTTTACGGTCCAGCGGATTCTCATGTAGGGGATTATTTTCATCCTCCTCCCAATCCCTCAGTGAATTATAAGAGTATGTGCCTGCGATAATCAGGACAACAACCGCTGATACAATAAAAAATCCAGCATACCCGGCTCCGGAGCAGATAACAAACGCAAACACGGGAATGAATAAAGCACTCAGGCACCTGTTAAGTCTCACATAGTCTTTCATAAAACACAAGCTGTGAACCAGTGAATCCAGACCCAGATTTAAGTTCATCTCCAACACTAACCCCCTGAACTAACCGCCAGAGCATCAGAGTGTCTGAGCCTCTTCACAAGCTCGAGAACCTCCCCCTCAGTAAGAGACCTCTGCTCCCTCGACGATATCCCCTTAATCTCCACCAAGACCTCATCCACATCCATATCACTGATTCCATGCTTTTCCAGCACGTACCTGACAACCGCCCTCCCGCTATGTTTACCGAACAAAAACCTCCTCCTCCGGCCGATAAAACCCGGCTCAAAATTCTCGTAAGTCCTGCTCTTTTTGATAACACCATCAGCGTGAATCCCCGACTCATGCGAGAAAGCATTCAAGCCCACAAGAGGCTTATGATGCTGCAGACCAACCCCCGAATATCTTTCAACGGTCCTGCAGACGTCTGTTATCATATTGAATTTAAGACCAAGACCTCTTCTCTCAAGAAACCTTAAAGCAACACACACCTCCTCCAAGGGCGCGTTACCAGCTCTCTCCCCTATGCCCGTGAATGTCCCCGAAAACAAAACAGCGCCCGCCTTCAACCCCGCCAGGGTGTTCGCCGTCGCCAACCCGAAGTCGTTGTGGACGTGTAAACCAAGCCGGCAGCTACATCTATCCCCCAGCTCCCTGAAAAACCCATAAGTCTGCATCGGAGTCAAACAACCTAAGGTATCTGCGGGAATAAAACATTCAATCCTATCCTCTATCTCTCTCACGAACTCCACCACGTAATCCAAATCAGCACGGCTGGCGTCCTCGCCTGCGAAGAATACGCTCAAACCATGATCCACTGCATAATCAACCACCTCAACCACCCTGTTCATGTTATCCTCCCTTGACAGCCTCATCTTATACTTCAGGTGCAGGTCGGATAAGGCCGTGAACAAGGCAATATTCGATACCCCACAATCCAGTGCTATATCCACATGATCTCTTCCCATCATGGTAGAGGCTATTATCTCAGCGTCCAAGTCCGCTTTATTTAATGCCCGGATGAGTTTCTTCTCCGTATCCGAGACAGCTGGCATAATGTCTATATAATCCACACCAAAACGGCTGGCTTTCTTCGCTAATTCAATTTTCTGCTTTGGCGTGAACACAACACCAGGCATCTGTTCCCCATCTCTTAGCGTGTTGTCTAAAATTAAATATTTCTGTTTCTTTGACATATACCAACATTATGTTTCATTAAATATAAACTAAATAGTAATAAATTTAAACTATAGTACATATTATATACCTAAAAACCCTTACAGAGTTGACTATTATACACTCGAGAGAGGAAACCATAGCATTGTTGTTGAAAAAAAACGGGAAACTAAAAAACAAATGATATTCCTGTCCCAGCTCCACAGGAGGGGGATGGTGGACTGCGGGATAATGGTGTTAAAGAAACCGATAATTGCGGGATTTCGAGGAAGAAGATATTTAAATATAATACCCTGTTGTATAAAAAATAAGATATTTTACTGAACAAAAACTTGTTTTTATACCTACAGTATGAATAATAGTCATGAGCTCTAGAATACTTGTCGTGGATGATGAACCTGACACGCTAATGCTACTATTCGACCTCCTCTCCAGGGAAGGATACAAAATAGATGTGGCATCAATAAAACAAGAAGCCTTGGACAAGATAAAAAAAAGAAAAACTCAGCTGGTCTTAATCGACATATTAATGGATGAAGCAGACGGCAGGGAACTCGCTAAAGAAATAAGAGAAACCCACGGCAAAGACGAAATCAAGTTAATCTACGTCTCTGTTATGGACAGGGAAAAATTCGAGGAAAAATACGGTAAAGGAGACATAAAAGAACTTGACATCTCAGACTACATACACAAGCCCTTCAACAACAAGGAATTTCTCAAGATTGTGGAGGAAACACTCTCCAGATGTTAATCAAGCACGGAAGAGAAATCAATCCTCGAGTATTTAATGTTCTCAACGGGGAGCAGGGTTGAATCCATCCCCTCGAGAGGGTATTCTCCGCCAGCATCCCTAATCCTGTCATATACCCCCTTATAGTGTTCGTAGTCTCTCAAGGCGTGGATGCTAAGGAACTCGGTGCCGCTTAAAACAGCGGACACAATACTCGGCTCTTTTTTTATTTCCCCAACAAATCCTGTTCTCCCGCTTTCAACGGACTCGGGGTTTAGCTTGGCGTAGATAACAGCCATCAATTCAGCTCCAATAGTCCCCAGGTCAGGTAAGAGTATGGTGTTCATCAGGTTATTCCCGAACAGCGTCTTTTTCAGCTGGCTGACCCGGGCCCTGCTCAAAGAAACCTTCTCCGCGATTTCGGCATCAGTCGACTCCGGGTACCTTGCAAGGGTTTTAATCAGCGAAAGCTCCGTCTTGGATACATCAGCCTTCGCTGCAGAATTCATAAAACAGTCCCTCGGACCTAACTCCCTTTTTATCTTGCATAGTTCGTGTATGGCCGGGGAGTAATCCATGAACCTGATGACTTCACTGATTTCCAGGGGGAAATGTATTATCCGGGTTTTCTTGAAGTAGTCTCTGTAGGTCAGTTGGTTGACGTGTGACTCTATCTTCTTCTTGTATTCTGTATAACCTCTCAGGATGCATACCATGAATCCCTCAAGATCCGTTACCTGAGAGTACACTACACAGTTATCCCCCTCTTTCCCCAGTTTTTCCCCGAGGTTTATGTCATAGCTTCTGGAGGGGTTAAGCTCGAAGGAGACGACGGACATGAGCTCGAAGCCGAGGCCAGGGTAGTTGGGCACGTTTATCTCCCTGTACACTCCTTTCTTTTTCAGCTTGTTTTTTATGCCCGTGAGTGTTGTCCGGGGGATTCCTATCTTCTCTGAGATCTCTTTGTCGCTTGAACCCGGGCATCTCGAGAGGCTGTAGAGTGCCAGTTTTTCCTTCTCCCTTAACTGCTTACCCTTCATCGCTAGTTTATCGTATTTCTTCTTCAGTTCCTGTTTCTCTTTTATTATCTGTTTCTTCTCGAAGGATTTGTTGATTATGTGGATGAGGTGTGCGTTGTCGAATGGTTTTTTTATGAAGTCGTCTGCCCCGAACTTGAGGGAGGTTATGGCGTTGTCGACATCAGCGTATGCGGTTATTATGATAATGGATTGCTCCGGGTTTTTTTCTTTAATTCTCTTGAGGAGTTTGTTCCCGTCCATGTCGGGCAGTCTAATATCTATCAGAACGAGGTCGGGGTTTTCTTGGCTGGATTTTATGAGGCCTTCGTCTCCTTTAAGGGCGTCTGTTACGCTATATCCCTCTCTTTCCAGTATGACTCTAATCAATCCGATAGTATCCAGGTCGTCGTCTACGATGAGAACCCTTCCTTTAGATGCCATTTTGAGTATTATCAGGCGACAATTAATTTTTGCTTATGTTCTATTAGATTTTTGACTATAAAAACCAGAAAATTTACTCTTTTTGACAAAAATTAACATATGGGCAGATATTTATTTGCATAAAACCTAAAAAATAACTAATACACTCAACTATAAATCGAAAATTAAACAAACAACAGACTATCATGGAAAAGATGACAGAAATGCTGGGATTCGGGTTGGGCAGCATAGCATTCGCGACAGCAATCTGGCTATACCTGAAGAAAACCAGGAACTGGATGAAGCATTTTGTTTTACGATACGAGACTATAAAAGACAAGGTAGATGATGAATAAGATAACAGTATTTGTTTTAGCTGTTTGCGTATTAAACATACTAGTCTATTACCTTAATCCCCAGCCAGGGTCTCTTACGCTGGACAGTGAGAGCGGGTTAAGGGAGCCCTGGCGTTTACTGTCCTACCAGTTCCAGCACGTGAGCCTGAACCATCTGGTAGAGAATATCATGGGTTTATGTCTGGTGGGGTTTATAGCAAGGGAGGCGGATATAGCATATACTGAGTTTCTGCAGGTTTATCTTATGTCGGTTTTTGTTGTGTTACCCTTTGTTTTTTTTGTTTTCCCTGGTGATGTGGTTGCAGGTAACTCCAGCGGCATCTATGGCTTGTTGTCTTTTTCGCTGGTGAGGGAGAGAAGGATTATCCCCCTCTATTTTTCACTCCCCGTTTTCGCGGTTGTGATGTTTATATCTCCCCTGTTGAGCGTGTTTTCTGCTGGTGTATTGGTTATGAGACAGCTGCAGAGCAGTATCTATCACTTCATAGGATTTCTGTCGGGTGTTGGTTCATGTTACATATTCGGGAGAAGATCATCGAAGAGGGTATTACGGGAGGTGTGAAAAAATGGAAAAAACTGGTACGGGAATTGAAGGGCTTGATTTGATGTTGAATGGTGGATTACCCAAAAACAGGGTTGTCCTGGTTTCTGGTTCCAGCGGTGCTGGCAAGACCACCTTGGGGATGCAGTTCATCTATACTGGGATTGTGAAATATAACGAGCCGGGGGTTTATATGACCCTGGAGGAGGACAAGCAGCAGATTAAGGAGGATATGCTGGGACAAGGCATAAACCTTGACGGCGTCAGCGACAGGTTCCGTTTTATCGGAGGGCATATCGCGACCATCCAGCGGTTTAAGAGGAAGACTAAGGCGGACGTCAAAGACCTGATTGGTGAGGTGGAAGAGGTTGTTCATGAGATAAACGCTAAGCGGGTTGTCCTTGATCCAGTGAACCTGTTTCTTATGTTGTTTGACTCAGATAATGAGCGCAGAGAGGCTCTAGCATTACTAACCGAGAGGCTGAAGAAACTAGACTGCACTTCCCTGTTGTTGTGTGAGGTGAAAGAACAATCTATGGACATCAGCAGAGAGGGTTTTGAGGAGTTTGTGGCGGATGGTGTAATCACTTTATATAACATGAGGCAGGGGCAGAGTTTCCTGCAGGGCATTGCTGTAAGGAAGATGAGGGGCATAGAGCATCACCGGGAGATACGGCCGTATGAGATAACAGATAAGGGTGTCGTGGTTTACCCGACGCAGCCTTGGTTGCCGTCGGAGGATTAGTCATGGAGTCTTTGGAGAAGCTTTTGGGTGATGGAAGATATTCCTCCCTGCTGGTGAAGTCTTCGCAGGATAGGATGCAGACTGAGTTGTTTTCTGCCGTGAGAGATGTCTCTGGTTTTTGTTCAGAGCTTGTTTATGTTTCCACGAACAAGCCTTACATGGCTGTGAAGGAGGGTTTGGAGAGTGATTTTGGCGTGGATACAGGGGGTGTTTATTTCATTGACTGCATTAGTTCCTCTCCTTCGGAGGGAGATGGTTTGGATGGTGTGTCTTTTGTCCTGGATACCTCCGACCTCAATAGTTTGTTGATTGAGGTGAGGAAGCAGCTGGACAGGATAAAGAATGGTGGTTTCCTGTTCCTTGATGCCGTGCATACCCTCTGGATTTATAATAAATCCGGTGTTGTGGCAAGATTTATTCAGGGTGTGGTGGAGAGGGCTTACAGGTCCAGGGTGAATGTCGTGTTTTTTATTGTTGACATGGAAGATCGGGATTTGTTGAGGAAGACTGCTCCACTATTTGATCACTTTACCCGGGTGGAGTGATGAGGGGAATGGATGATGCTAGAGGGCCCCGGGATTCGGTTAAGGGGCTGAAGGGTGGGTTTTGGAGGATAAGGCAGGCGATAAGAGTCTATATGAAAGATGAAAATTAAGGGATTATGTCTCGTTTGTCTGTTTCTGATGCAGACGGTTTCAGCGCTTGATTTCAGTAATAATCTCTCCGAGCTGGAGTTTATTACTCTAGCCGCTGCCTTCCTTGTTGCGGTTATCATAGCATTCATCCACTTCAGAGAGGTAAAGGCGAAGGATGTGAAAATCTCCTCCGCACAGAAAAAGGTATCGTTGGGAATCATAGTGATTGCAGTAATCCTTATCATTACGGTTGTAATAACGGGATTCCAGTACCAGAGTGTCTTAGGGGACTCAATCCTGTATCAATTCAACAGACAGCAGCTGATTCTTGCAAGACAGACGGCGTTATGTATTGAAAACTTTGTTTTGCATAAATTATCTTATCTAGAGATTGCCTCAAATAGCATAATGATTTCAAGCCAAAACGAGGTTGTAGGTGGAGAACACATACTTTTTGTGTATGAGTCCCATAAAAACGACGTCGACAATATATTCGTGCTGAATTCAACAGGCTATTTAATATTTATTCATCCAAAAAACATGCAGAATATTACCTGTAAAGACTTCAGTTTCAGGAAATACTTCAGGGAATGCAGGAGAACAGGGAAGCCGTACGTAAGTGAGGTTTTGCTGGCTGACGGGGAAAACTATGCTGATGTGGGTAACAACTACAGGAGTGTTGTGGTTGCAGTGCCGGTATTCAACTCATCCAACGGGTTTGATGGCGTACTCGCTGTAACCATTTCCATATCCGAACTTAATAAGAGATTCATATACCCTGTTGTTTCAGGGGATACAGGATATGCATGGCTGCTAGATGATAAAAGTTTCTTCCTGGCACATTACAACAGAGACTTTGAAGGCGAGGATGCCTTTCTCGTGCGGCAGAGAACAGCATCCGAGATTGATTTCCAGGCAATAAACGATATAATGAGAGAGAAGATGATGAACGGCGAGGAGGGAGTCGGCTGGTATACCTCAGGCTGGCAC
This sequence comes from Candidatus Altarchaeales archaeon ex4484_2, assembly GCA_002254565.1. Taxonomy (GTDB): domain Archaea; phylum Altiarchaeota; class Altiarchaeia; order IMC4; family QMZM01; genus EX4484-2. The sequence goes on from NJEG01000027.1 coordinate 21,931, forward strand.
CGCAACAGAACAGGCGAAATCAAAAAGATTATCGCATACGCGCCAGTGAATCTGGGGAACAGGGTGTGGTCTGTGGCTGTAGTAGTGCCCACGGAAGAGGTCACAGGCACCGTAAACAATTTTTATATCCAACAGCAATACATCACTATAGCCATTATAGCCGTGATTTTCATTGCTACCATAGGGATGGCGATTATGACCCTGAAATATAATGAGCTGCTGGAGAATGATGTGAAAAACAGGACACGGGAGCTTGAGATGGTAAACAAGGACCTCAAGGAGGAGCGGGAGAAAACAGAGAAAGCCTACGACCAGCTGAAGGAAGCTGACCGGATGAAGGACGAGTTCATGAACGTGGCAGCCCACGAACTAAAAACACCCCTGGTGCCCATCAAGGGGTACCTGGGGATAATGGAAGATGACATACTAAGTGAAGGAGACAAGGACACCAAAAAAATCATGGAAGTCATATCAAGAAACATCAAACGCCTGGAGAACCTGATAAACGATATACTCGACATATCCAAGCTAGAATCAGGGGGTATGAAATTCAGCATGGAGAGATTAGACGTGGGCGAGGTCATAGAGAACTCCGTGCAGGACATGGCATCATTCGCCTACCAGAAGGGTTTGGTTATCGAATCACAGATAAGTGAGGGGCTGCCACCAGTCAACGGAGACAAGCAACGTCTTACACAGGTCATCACCAACCTCATAAACAACGCCATCAAGTTCACAGAAGAAGGCAGTATACGGGTTACGGCAGAAGAAAGAGACAATGAGGTGGTTGTATCGGTGAAGGATGAGGGAATCGGCATACCCGGGGATAAAATAAGCAACCTGTTCACGAAATTCTATCAAGTCGACTCCACCCTGAGCAGGAGATACGGGGGCACAGGGCTGGGTTTAGCCATCTGTAAGGGTATAGTAAGATATCACGGGGGCAGGATATGGGTTGAAAGCAGTGAAGGGAAAGGAAGCAGGTTCAGTTTCACATTACCTCTGGAGGGAAAGGAATACAAGAGAATTCTCTACGCTGAAGATGATGAAGACACCAGAGAACTAGCCAGAGCACTGTTCGAGGAGGGAGGCTATAATGTCTTGACTGTTTCAACCGGGAAGGAATGCTTCAGACTCCTGCGCAGGGAAGACTATGACATGCTCCTCCTGAACTCCATGCTGCCGGACATGAGCGGCTGGGAGCTCTTCATGAAGATAAAAAAACACATCGGTTCAGCCAGCTCTATGGCGGTGGTATTCCTCAGCATGATACCGGCTGAAGAGAATCAGATTAAGGTCCTCAGGGAGAACGGGATCTCGGATTACATCACCAAACCAATTGATCCAAGGGAGTTGTTGGAGAAAATAAATACTATTTTTGGAGAAAAAAAATGGGGGGATTAAAACATAAAATGACCGGAAAAATACTTCACGTAGAGGATGATTTGGACACGAGAGAGTTTGTAGCACTCCTCCTGAAAAAGGAGGGATTGAATGTGGAATCTGTTGGTGACGGGAAAAGCTGCCTTGAAAAAATAGGGGGTGGGGGGTTCGAGCTCATCCTGCTGGATATCATGCTGCCGGACATGAGCGGCTGGGATATCTTCCAGAAAATCAAGAAAATGGGGTTGGAGACGAAGCCGAAGGTTATATTCCTTAGCGTTATCCCGGTATCAGATGAAAGACTTACGATCCTAAAGAGGGAGGGAGTAACCGATTACATAACCAAACCATTCGACAACAAAGACCTTATTGAACGGATTAAGAAGGTGCTGGAATAGTTTTTTTTTTACTTCACCTCTATGGTCTGGTCGCAGAATCCCGAGATTGTTGTCAACACATCAGGTTTAAAGCTGTCTTTTACGGAAAGTAATACCCCCTTAAGATTCCAGGACCTGATTTCACTGCAGAAGGAGTGGATGAATTTCTCCACATTCCTCTCCCCATTATACAATAGCAGGCCGGAGAGGGAGTCAAATATCAGGAAGCTGATGTCTTCTGAAACCAGACCCGATACCTTGATGCTTAAGTTAACGAGATTCCTGGGGTCGTCGACGTAGACACATTTTTCAGTGTCTTCAACATCAAGGCCTGAGGGCTTGGATACTGTGTCCACGAAAAACAGGTTTCCGTGGTTTATCCTGTTTTCCTTAAGCGAATCCCTTATTCTTTCACAGGACCTGTTTGTTGATGTATATATTCCCTGGGAGCTGGAAAAGGATTCCACCAGCTTGGGTAGGGTTTCATGGTATCTTTCAAGGCTGGTGACCAGTAAAGTAATGTTTTTTTCTTCGATTTCGGGAAACATTTTCTTTTAAATTATTTGTTTGATAAAGATATATGTCTGGTTTATTGTAGACTTATTTAACAGTTTTTTCTTCCAATAAATGATGTTAACGCAGTAATGCACTAGCATATAAATATATCAACATACCAATATACTAATACTCAAAAAGTATTATATAAGAGACAAAATGCTGCTGCACAGGAAAAAAATCATCCCCATACTACTATTTACGTCACTTCTTTTTATAGCAATTTCCTCTAATCCAGCACTTCAATGTGATGAACAAAATGGGAAAAAAAAGATTGCTGAAACTAATTAAAGAGGGCGAGTCAGAAACTCTGGAATTAAAAACCTCTCTTTCAGAGTGGAAGGAGGCGATAAAGACCTTAGCAGCTTTTGCTTGGGCCCAAGGGGGAAAAATCCTCTTTGGCGTTTCCAAATCGGGAAAGATTATCGGAGTAGAAACAGGTAAGGGAACCATAGAAAATACAGCAAACGATATCAAACAAAACACCGATCCAAGGTTATACCCGAAGATAACTCTCCTGAAGATTGAAGGAAAGAACATACTCCTAGTAGAAACAGAAAAAATATCCGATGAACCTGTCTTAGCCTTTGGAAGGGCTTTCAAGAGAGTTGGTAGGTCCACTCATAGATTAAGCAGGGAGGAATACAAGAGAACAATCCTAGAGAGACACGAACAGGAATTTGATTCACAAATCTGCAAAGGTGCAATCTTGGATGATATTGATTGGAATTTCGTAAAAGAGTTCTTTATACCAAGACATGAATCCTTAACTGAAAGAAGAATGATGGGAGGTGATAAAGAATTACTTGAAGCCTTGGAATGTATCAAAAATAATAAGCCAACTAATGCCGGAATCTTATTGTTTGGAAAAGATCCACAGAAATTTTTCATGAATTCTTACACCGCTTTAGCGAGATATAAGGGAATGGATGTTGGGGTAGAAAGACTTGACTACAAAGAATTTTCTGGGAATATATTCCAACAAATTGATAACTGTGATAGGTATATAAAAGAGCATATGGCAATAATGTCCAGGTTACATCCCTACCGGGTTGAGAGAGAGGATATACCTGAATACCCCCTATTTTCTATTCGTGAGTTAGTTGTAAATGCTGTTTGTCACAGGGATTATTCTGAACAACGGACTAAGGTTATTGTAAAGATGTTTGATGATCACATTGAATACTACAACCCTGGCGGTCTGCCAGAGGAGATTACACCTGAGAATATAACCAAAAAACAGTTCTCAAGGAATCCTACAATCGCAAAAGTCCTGAGTAAAATTAGATATATTGAAGAATTGGGTGAAGGTTGGGATAAAATAATGGAGGAACACAAAAAGCATCCTCTTAAACCCCAGATGCCGAGAATAGACGCAGACAGATACACAGTAACAGTTACTTTGTTCTCAACAAAAGGAAAATTTGAACAAGAGAAAATAATAGAACTTAATGAGAGACAGAGACAGGCTGTTGAGTATCTAAGGAAGCATAGAAGAATAACCAACAGGGATTATAGAAGGCTCTTCCCGAATATATCCCCTGAAACAGCACGTCTAGACCTCAAAAATTTGATTGAGAAGGGTATTATAGAGAAGCAAGGTATCAAGAAGGGGGCATACTACATACTTGGGTCTAATGCCAGTTGAAATTTATCCCAAATTTATCCCAAATTTATCCCAAAATGAAAAAAACTCGGAAGGAAATCCACATCAGGAAATGGAATTTCGTATTCTGGATTTTCAATCCCGAGAGAATGCGCGATAAATCATAGAGCTAAAGAATGAACCGAAAAGAACTGAAAAATGTCCGAAAAATGAGGGGATTAGGAAATAAATCCGCATCAGGATATGGAATTTTATTGATATCAGCATTACTCCTCCTGTTCTTCATCACCCTCACATTCGCCTCCCAGGACTTCGGGATATCCATGGATGAAGAATATTATCTGGGCGAAGACATCTATGTTATAATCTCAGGACCCTCAGATGCTGTTTTTGATGTGAGAGTAATAAATCCCGAGGGCGCAATTGTTTTTTCTGATAGGAAACAAACCAACAATAACGGCCTATCATACATCCACATGAGCGGGTTCACAAAACCCGGGGCTTATACGATAACCCTTGATTTAGAGGGCGCTATCCTGATGGAACAGTTTATGGTATCTGATCTATCACAGACAACCACAACAATAACAACTACCACAACTACCACCGCAACCACAACAACAAGGACTACGACTGCGCAAGCGCCAGCGTCCACATCAACAGCTACGACAACAGTTCCCACGTTAACCGCTACCTCAACCTCAACAACCACTGAAACATCAACTACCATATCCTCCACAACACACCCGGAACCTTCAGCGATAGTTGTATCAGTGGAATTCGAAAACGATACGGTAAGCTACACAGAATCAATCAACCACTCAAACGAAACAAACGATACACTCATAGACCCATTGAAGCTGATTACCCTAGAGAAACACTTCAGGGCTAACGAAGAACCTGAATTTGAAATAGGAGACAAGGTTGGGGGGGTGGGGATTCTAGGCGTCACTGAAACACCTGAAGCACGTATAGAAGACTTCCACGGAAACATAGCAGATGTGAAGCCGTTAATCCAGGAAGCAGGGAATAAATTCAAGGTAACCGTCCCTAAAGAAAGGAAAGTAAAGCCGGGTTTATATAAGCTGGTGGTGGAGTCTGAAAGTAATAAGGAGGAGATATGGTTTACGTGGGGTCTAGTTACAGTAAACACAAGAAAGAGTCTCTATCACCCGGGCGAAGAAGCGGAGATATTGATGGTCGTATTGGACAAGGATGGGCATCTGGTGTCTGGAGCAAGAATCCATCTCCAAGTCACCTCCCCATCAGGAAATGAAACCCTATACTCAAACCCGAAAACAATAAAGGAGTTAAGGAATGGCATCTATCGTGTATTCCACGAAACGGATGAAGAAGGCAACTACTCCCTGTCTGTGACAGCGGAAGCTGCAGGAGTCATTGCATATATGAACTCATATTTCACTGTAAAGGATTTCTAAGGTGGTTGAATGCGGGAACGCTTCCGTTACTGTGAGGGGGGATACAACAGTCCTAACATGGAATCTAACCAGCAACTCAACAGTGTCCTATAAGGTACGGATACCTCTGCTCTGGCCTTACCTTTATGAGTTAGGTCCTGCTGAAATAAGCTATGACTCAGGAGTCTTCAGGGAAGCACGTCCATGGTATCTTGCAGTAGACCCTGCGCCCGTACAGATTTTCCATGAAACCTTCCCGAATGCTGACGGCGCCTGGGGTGGTTCCTCAGACACAGCCCAAGATGAACCTGGCTGGGTGACAATACAGGACACCACCACACCAGACGCGAATGATGTGCAGGTCAGCAACGAAGATGTAGCCGCAGGCACCGTGCCTCCGTCTGGAGGGAACCACCTCACCTTTGAGGACTGTGACGTCGGCGGACCCCCAATCACCCAAGACCTCGCTTATGTGCCCATAAACCTTAGCGGCTACGTGAATGTGACCATAAGATACTACTGGCAGTCGGATGATGTTGACGCTAATGAGGGTATGCAGGTCCATTACTCGACGGATTCCACAAACGGAGTCAATGGGGCATGGACGTTAATAGCCCAATACATTAATCCATTAGACGATACATGGAATCAACAGACATACAAGCTCCCTGACTCAGCGTGCGTGGAAAACTTCACCCTGAGGTTTGCTTCAAGGTCAAGTCTTCCTAACGAACACATGTACATCGATGACGTCAACCTTACGGGAGACCACAGGCCTGTGGTTGATGAACCAGCAACCCTTGATTCCTCCCCCACAAAGAAGTCAACGTTCAGGATTAACGAAACCGTCACCATAAGAGTGAATGTGACAGACGAAGACGGCGCGACAGATATCAGCACCGTCATGGTGACAATAACAAACCCGCAATCAACAGTGAAGGTAAACAACCAGAGTATGACGCAGACTACACCCATCACCAACGGCTACGTTTATGAATACAACTACACAATACTTGTGGAATCAGACTCCTCAGGGAGCTGGACAATACATGTGTTTGCAAACGACACCATGAACGTGTACGGGAAAAACACAACAACATTTAAGGCACACCCAATAGTTAAAACAGACAAGTCAGGTTATATCGTTAACGAAACAGTAAGTATCAAGGGATATGCGTGGAATCCAAACTCCGACATTACCCTATCCCTAAGGAACCCCAACAACGATTACGTAAACGGTTACCCAAAGAATGTCTCCTCAGACGCCTCCGGAAACATAACAGATACCTGGGGGATACCTGTTAACTCGCTTGGAGGAACATACACGCTACTGGCCTTCAATCCAGCAAACTCCACCATAAACGATACAACCTACTTTAATGTTACGGCTCTGACTGTGGAAACAAACAAACCCGACTATGTCAGGGCCGAGACGGTCTACATAACAGGAGACGGATTCGCATCTAACGTTAACGTTACTGTGGTAATCTATGACCTGACCATGGACCCCGTTAATCTGTCACTCTATCCAAAGAACGTAACCTCAAATTCCACCGGCGAAATCAATGACTCCTGGATCATACCTGCAGGACAATCTCTGGGCACATACACCGTGAATGCAACAGAAAACACAAACAGTAACAGGTCGACAACCACTACCTTCGACATAGTGTCGGCTATAATACAGGCAGACAAACCCGGCTATGAGCAGGGTGAGACCGTCAACATCAGCGGATACAACTGGGATAATAATGTTGATGTGACCATAAACATCACTGGTCCTGGTGGTGCGCTGGTTTATGGC
>NJEG01000028.1 GCA_002254565.1 Candidatus Altarchaeales archaeon ex4484_2
AATATAATACCGCCCAGTGAGATGCTTTTATTGTCCATAAAAGGATATTGGACTAAAAACCCAATATCATATCTCATTGGGCACTAACTGGCAAAGTTAAGTTATTATCTATTTATCCTCACAAGGACATAACTGTGCCTTCTTTGGGATGTTGGAAGCATCTGCTTCTATGTCGCTTATCATGCCCCAACGTTTTCACACAAGTTCAGCAGCCATCTTTCGTAGCTTTTCCTCACCATCCGGATTGTGATGGAGGGTCTGTATTTTTTGCATCTGGCAACAAGTCTCTGAATTAGGTCGAAGTCAAGCAACAGGTTTATTAGCACCCATACGTTGTATAAGCAAATCGCCAGCAGCGAATACATGACCCGTATTGTGAAGTTTTTGGATCATGTATTCGCCTGAAATTCTCCCTTCACCCTGTAGCCGGTTTCAACACCCCGGCGTTTTTTATAGGTTTTCTGTATCTTCTTCGGTGACGCACCCATGTTTGTAACCCACGCATGCCACTCCCGCATCTTGCCGGTTTTCTTCCGGGCATAAAATGCCACCAACGTAGTTTCTGCTTTCCTGGCTACCGTCCATACATAGCTTCCTGCCTTTGTCTGCCCGTAGGACATACCTGATCTTCAGTTTCTCTAATCTCTCAATAACGTCTGCTTCATAAAATCCACCATCAAACAACACCTCTCGGATCTTCACGTATTTCTCTGCTTTCCTTATCAGGTGCTCGACGATGTCAGCCTTCTCCATGCCCTCCCTGAACGGCACCTCTGCAAGCGTAAACCTGCAACCGCGCATGACTATATCGATGGTCGCTATCCGGAAGGCGTAACATGTGCGATCTTGTCAAAACCTCTCTTCACATCCCTCCAGTCCAGCTCTTTAACAGCAGCCAGTACTGTATCTGCAGAAGGTAAACGATGCTTATCCTTCGATATGGCCTCAGCTGATGCATTATCCAAAGCGGCCAAAACCAAGAGCGTCAAATGCTGAACCTGCATGAACTTCGCTTCAGAACTCAAATTCAGGTTAATGTGGTCATTTAGGAGTTTCGTTATCTGTTTATATATCCTTTTTTCAATATTGTTATGGGGCTTCATTGTTCCTCAAAAACTATGAAGTCCCCTCATGTTAATTAATGTTACGGTTTCCGTTCGGAACTACTGATGAAGAAGTAATATTCGCTGAAACAGGGACGCACACCCCATTTAACCTCGAATCCAGCTCATACTCCAACCAACACTAAAAAAATCCACGCCAGAATCCTCAACCCGCAATAGTTATATAGTCCTTTGTTCTCTATTGTTTATTGAGGTGTTTATTCATGGAATTTAACATACAAATCGAGGGAAGACATGCGTATATGATCTTGTTCGTTCTTGTTTTGGGGTTTGCTTCAGTCCTGGTTTTCTCTCAAAGCAGTCCAATACAAGGCCACTCCGCAGAAGAAATAACCTCCGGTGTTTTCGCTGGAGGAGGGGACTACATCTTCCCCACAGATAGCAAAGTCGGCATCGGAATAAATAATCCTGATAAAAGATTAGAGGTTAATGGTTATGTGAAAGGATCCTCAGGACTTTGCATAGGAGATGACTGCCTTAATAGCTGGTATATTAACAGCGGATTTTATGGAGCAGCAGTTGTTAGATGGAGTGATAAAGATGAGACCTCAATATCATTCTGTCGAGCACCTAGAAACGAGGGCACCATCGGACCTATTCACTGTCCAGATACTCACTCTCTTCCTGAATGCGACTCTGGTTTCAGGCGGGTACTAACGGGGAAAAGCGATGGTCAGGGAGGAGGATTATATGAATCTTATTATTCTTGTATGAGAGATGATAGATATTAAGCTTTGTAGAAACACCTTGAAGGGGTGCTGTTACAGGGGGAAATCAGCAAAAGAAGCTTAGTATTCTTGTCCCGGTGACCATGTAGTTTATGAACGCCATAGCCAGGAGTATGACAATTAATGCTATGATAACCGCAATAACCGTGTTTCTAGCTCTTGCTCTCTCAGCCGGGCTCTCTGAGGTAATCCATTTTATGCCAGCCCATATTATCATTAACAAACCCACTGCTGCAACTATATACATGATTATTCTGATGAAGAGACAGCCGACGTAGAGGGCGGTGCAGACCACCTCCTCCAGCTCGTCTCCGGGGCTGCTGCAGTCCACTTCCTCAAGCGGGTTACAGTCTGGGTTGATTTGCATGAAGCCGTGGTTGCTGACGAAGGCCATCACCAGCTGCAGGGCCAGTATGGTTATGGCAAGCCCTACCAGTATAGAGAATATCCTATTCCTGTGCTTGACCCGCTCCTCAGGTATCTCGGAGGTCATCCACCTGTATCCCATGATGATAATCAGTATGGCAGCGAGCATCCCAGCCAGCGACTCAAGTATTTTAACTATTATGCAACCCAGCGTGTTAGCTAAGGTAACCACACCCCCGGTGTCTGTATCACCACAGTCCAGGGTAAGCCAGTCAGATTCCGTGCCTGCAACAACAAAAACGTTCACCAGCTGCAGTGCCACCATAACAATCAACAACCCGATAATGGCATGGAGTATCCTGTCTCTTGCCCTGACTCTGTCCCCGTAACTGTCCGAGCCCATCCAGTTTATGCCAGAAAGCAGTATAACAATCGTCGCCAGCATCGCCGCAACACCCTGCAGTATCCTTATGAGGATACAGGCAAGAAGCCTAAGCTGCTCGCTGAAGATTATGCCGACCACATCAGCCCACCCGGGACAGAGGCTACCGTATAGTTCATCAACATGGAACACATCCTCCAACAAGGCGTCAAATAATGGCCCAATTAGTTGACCTATGAGCGGTATATCCGAAACCATATCAGACAACAAGGCTATGAGAGATAGGGCATCTACTATGGATGTAGCAAGGAGGACTATGAAAAGACCCACAAGCGCATGCAATACCCTGTCTCTGGCATACGACCTCTGCTCGGGGGAATCTGAGCCAATCCACTTCAACCCGGCTACCGCGATTATTATAGAAGCTGCGGCGAACGCCACAATCTGCAGCATCCTGAGAAGGTAACAGAAGATAAACCAGAGCTGCCCGAAGACGATGCCTAAACCAATGAATCCTTCTGTACCACCTCCTAAACCAAGGTGAACGAAGCAGGTTACTATGTAGGGTTCCCCGAATAGGTCCCCCAGGAAATCAAAGAAGCCACTAATAGATCCTATTCCCGAAATATCTAAAGTTACTAAAGCCGATGATAAGGCCATCACAAGCTGTGAAGCCACCTGTATCAGTATGTAACCAATCAAGGCTTTTATAATAATCCACTTAGCCTCTGTCCTGTCCCTGGGGCTGTCTGAGGTAACCCACTTCAAGCCAGCGTAGACTATAATTAAGGCGATGATTATGCCAGACAGGAAGAAACCTGCAAGCAGTATGACACAAAGAACTGCCTTAACCATATCTGTAACAGGACCCACCGTGCCTTCATCTATACGGCAATTAGATATCCCTCCTAATGGGTTGATAAATTCAGAGGAGATAACTCCCCCAGAGACGGCGCTTATCAGGGCGTAGATGATGTTTGTTGAGATCAGGATCAACAGTATGCCTATCACTCCGTAAACCACCATCCTCTTAGATTGCACCCGATCCTCGGGGCTGTCTGAGATAGCCCACCTGAACCCGGCAGCCATAACAACCAATACAAGAATTATTGTGGATATAGACTGGAAGATGGTGATCATAACACACAAGACCTTGTTTATGGGGTCTGTGACATTCTCTATCCCAAAACCGAGTATTACACTTCCGCAGTCGTTCGTGAATATCGCACCCGTAGCATCCTCCACAGAGGTTATTCCTCCGCCAGCGAACAAGGAACTCACCAGATTCATGGCAAGCAGTATGATAATCAAGCCGACAACGGTCTGCGCGACTAAAATTTTGGCCTTGTTTCTTGAAACAGGATTGTCGCTAGTATAAAAGTAGATTCCGGCTAATACAACAATGAGGGAGGCGATCACAGCAACGCTTAAGTTAACAACCTGTATCACTATGCAGGCAGTATTGTGGAGGGTATCCCGGATGTTTTCTAGATCAGTTGGAGCACCAGAGGTTATAGAGCAGTCAATGGAGGTCAGTGGTATTGTGCCCGCAACACCGACCAATGCTACGTTAATCAAGGCTATTGCCGTGAACACAACAAGGAATCCTACTATTGTGTAGGCTATCATGTTCCTAGCCTTCGTCCTCTCCTCAGGGCGGTCTGATATGATGAACCGGACTCCGGAGAAGGCGATTATTGCTACGGCAAGCAACACAGCAGCATACTGGAATAATCTTAAGGCGATGCATGCAACATACTGGAGAGTGGTCTGTATCCCAGAGGGGGCTGTTATTATGCTATCGCAGTCGAAGGTGTACGGTATTCCTGGAGCAATAATGGTTCCCAGGAAGAGGAGGACGAGCACCACCACCAGGAAGCCTATTATGGTATACACCATCATGTTCCTGGCCCTTATTCTATCCTCCGGGCTGTCGGAGCCAACCCACATAATACCTGAGAGGGTTAATATCACAGCAGCTAACAGTATAGCACCCACCTGCAGCACCCGGAAAAGGACGCAGGCAACAGTCTCTATTGGATCGTAGATGGAGGAGTCTATTGTGGTCTCGCAGATGATGCTGTAGATTCCTCCACCGGTTATGAAGGCGTTCATAATCTGTATAACTATCATCACCACGATAAGCCCCAGCAAGGCGAACATTATGATTTTTTTGGCTGTTGCTCTCTGGCTGCTGCTGTCGCTGGAAATCCACATTATACCAGCGAGGGTTATGGCCAGCACGGATGCTATAACACACAACAACTGAATAAGCCGCAGGATTATGCAGACAGCGAAACGTATCAGGTGGAGTATCTCGCCCTGACCCGTTTTGCAACCAGCGAGACATGAAGTCAGGTCACCGTCACCATTGGGGGATAGAACCAGCACTAGGGAAACCAAGGCAAACACAGCCCACAACACTCTGTTAAGGTCTCTCATTGTTCATCTCCCATTAGGGGAAACACCCCATCCACCATTTAATTTTTAAACCCCCACGCCTTAAAACACAAATTATCTTCATTTTATAGCGCTACTAAGCAGGACAACAACAACATTCATAACCTGCACCATAATTGTCTGCACAGAACGCGTCACCCTCCCCGTGATGCTCTAACTGAGATTCAGTCCCAGTACATGCTCCTGGAATGCCAACTGAAATATCGCAAGCAGCTGAGCCCGTCATACAATATGATGCCATGTCACAATCATACGGTGAATCACCACAGCTGCCAACATCCGAGCATACTTCTATACAGCTCAGGGTGGAGGTTGTGGTGGAGGAAGTAGTCGTCGCAGTGGTAGTGGTAGTGCCAGTGGTAGTGGTAGTGCTGGTTGGTTCGCCAGGCACGGGACTGGGCTCTCCCTGAAAACAGTTCTCCACGCAGGTCTTATAATCATCCGGGCAGTCTATAACAGCAAGCCCTGTGCCGGATATAACAACCGTGATGAACTGTATCGAAATCAAGGCAATAATAAAACCAATTATCGCGGCAGCAATCATGTTCTTCCCCCGGGCCCTGTCCCTGTCGCTGTCAGAGGAGATATACATGAAGCCGCCGAACAACACCATAACAGCCGCCACAACAGCCACCACCGAACGAAGAATGTTATAGACAAGACATAAAACAGTCTCCAACAAGTCAACTATAGGAGGCTCAATATCCCCGGCCACACATTCAAAGCTTAACATATCAGCCCCAAAAACGCTCCCGAGATACTGGAGCCCGATGATGGCAACAAACAATCCAACTAATGCCACAATAGACGCTATCTTGGCTGAAGCCCTGGCCTCCGGGCTCCCCGAGGTAATCCAGATAAAAGCAGAAGCCATCAAGGCAATAGTAGCAATCAAACCCGCTACCGCAATCAGGATATTCTTTACGGTACAAATCGTGTAATGAATTAACAGGATTATGTCCCCCTCGGTTCCGGACCCACAGGTCCAAGACAGAGCACCAGCATAGTCTGGGCTGAACAGGGTTAACAGAAACTGGCTTCCGATAATAACAATAATAGTCCCTACCACGGCAGCGAAAGCCAGGCTCTTCGCCTTGTTTCTAAGAGAAGAGTCCTCCGAGATAATTAAAAGAATTCCGGCGACAGCAACCACCACAACAGCGATAACCCCAGCAACTCCCTCAATGATAAGGAAAACCATGCAAACAGTATACTGGGCTACCTCACCCAGCTGCCCTATATCCAGGCTCTCATAACCCGCGCAGTTAAAGATTAAGAGAGTGTCCCAAGAAGATGCATAGGTTAAACCAGTCCAGGAAAACAAGGAATTAAGGAAGTTAAGCCCGATCAAGACCAGCAGAAGCCCAACCAAAACATTCACGGCAATAGACCTTGCCCTGACCCGCTCCCCAGGATCCTCTGAAGTCATCCACCTGATCCCGGCGCCCATGAACACAATCATGCCAACAATACCGAAAAGAAACTGGAACACCCGGACAATGATACAGATAGGCCCAGCAATTATTTCCCTTATGTCCTCCGTATCTGTTATAGCATCAGCCCAGCTGCACGTCTGGCGCTCACTTATTATACCAACCGCTATCCCAATAACATTAGCCAGCTCCAAAGCCAGTATAACAATAACAACACCAATAAGGATGTTAGCCAGCTTCTCCTTCACCTCAGCCCGCTCCCTAGCATCCTCCGAGACAATCCACTTCAGGGCAGCTAAGACAAACACCAGAACAGCCAGGAAACCAACGACTCCCTCAATTATGACCAATATATAGCAGGCCACCTCAATAACCTTATCCCTGATAGCAGCTATTTCAGCAGAAATCCCCTGAGCTAAAACAACAGAAGAGAGAGCCAGCAATAACAAAAAAACAGCCAAAAACTTCCTTATTGAGGGGGTATGGGAGGATAAAAGAGGATGCATTTCATTATGGATATGTTTTTCTTGTCTTAAATATCTGCCGGTTCTTTCCCACCCTGGGGGGCTAGATGGGCCTTGAAGGAGACTGTGATGACATACAAGCCATATGACAGGAATACCGCAATAAACAAGCCCACAACCTCATAGACTGTGCCCTCCATACCCGCCACATGAGAGGAGAGGGAATAGAAATCCAGGTAATTCCTCATGAAATTAAGCATCTCCCTCAGTGACCACACAATAATAGCGAGCATCAGAATCCGCAAACCCTTGATAAATGTTTTAGACTTCAGATAAAGTATAGCGCTTGTTGAATGGCTTAAAACACTCTCCCTGATAAAAACCATGGAATCCCTTATGATATAAAGACACACGAGCAGAACTAGGATATGCAATAGGCTCAACAACATGTTGAGGTTAAGTAGGCTGAAATCCATGATGCATCAAAAAATTAAAGCAATTTATCTCTTCTCCAGCTCCGGTTGGACTTGGGGCTGTCCCTGACCTTGCGGTTTGTTTTCGCGAAAACCCAAACAGGAGCTCTCTTCCTCCTCCGGTTCCCCTTCACCAGACGTTTCTTGAAGCTGAATGCTTTGTTACTTGACATCTTAATATATTATTTATTATTGTATTTATATACTATAACATTCTGTTCTAAAAGAACACGCTCTGCATTTGTTTTTGTTGCCGTGGCAGCAGACCTCTGGAACAAAACCCTCCAGTATCCCGATTATGTCATCCCGTGTCTCCAAGACCGCCCTCCTCAGCCTCTCCGTGGTCTTGACAGGGCGTCTTTCTAAGGCGGCGGTGTATTCTACAATAGAAAACAATATGTCCACAGAATCAAGCTCCTCCTCCAGGAGCATGGAATAAGCTGTGACCTGCAGCCGGTCACCCCACCAGACACTAAAGGGGACCCTGCCAGTCTTGACCTCAACAGGTATATACTCGTTGTTTCTCTGTAAGACCTTATCTATTTTTCCTGAGATCCCCAGCCCCTTAGACTCAACCATGTAATCTATCCTCCAGGAGGTGACTTCCTCTATTGCCTTCTTTAAACCAGCCTCCTTAACCATGAACTCAAGTTTCCTGTGGAGCGCTGCCGTCTCCTCGTGCAATCCCGCAACCAGCTCCGGCAGTAGCGCATTGTAGTCTACGTCCTCAGGTGACTGGTTAATTAGCTCACGGTATATGAACGGGAAACCCTGGAGGGTGGAATCTAGTTCTCTGTCAATACTCTCCCGCAGCTCCAGAGGCTCTGACACCCGCTTTAGAATTCGGGAATATCGGAAGGAGAGCTCC
This sequence comes from Candidatus Altarchaeales archaeon ex4484_2, assembly GCA_002254565.1. Lineage (GTDB taxonomy): Archaea > Altiarchaeota > Altiarchaeia > IMC4 > QMZM01 > EX4484-2. The sequence continues at coordinate 8,299 of NJEG01000028.1, forward strand.
TTTCTGAGGGTGTGCTCTATTATTCCCCGATACCTCTCTTTTGTTGGTTTCTTTCCCAGCTTTAGAACACGGGATAGATAAATCGTTCTGGGACAGAAGGCGTAGCCATTCAGGTCTGAGGCATAAACCTTGTGTTTCATTCACACACCCCCAATGCGTTGTGGTTCTCAACTACCACTTCAAGAGTGCCTTTATATAGCTCTACCACACCAATCAGGTCTAGGGAGGTGTTTACTCTAAGCTGTTCCCTGAAGTTGGATGCTATGGTGTAGGGTAGATAAACCTTTATTTCCCCTGCTGCATCTCCTAGTGTGAGGATCATGGAGCCTCCGTCGAATCTGTGGATGCTGGTTATGTTACCCTGCAGGTGCACGTTTTTTCCCAGTGCGAAGGATTGTATGTCTGCTGTCTTTGAGATGGGGGGTTCTATTGTTTCTGTTACGTATGCTAGTATTAGCAGCCCTGTTATGGACAGGAGAAGTGAGAGGTATAGGAACTTTGACTCCATTTTACTTTATTTAACTTTAGAGTATAAAGGATTGGAGAGATAAAAAACAAGTCAAATGTCAAGGAAAAGTGTTTAAATTGCTGCCTTAGTAGCTTTCTTCCTGTTCTTTCTTCTCATCTTGCCGACCGCCCCGCATTTCCTGCACTTTGTAGCCCCCGGAGGGTTTCTTGCATTGCATTTCATGCACACGGCCTTGAAGATCCTGGCATCCGCCTCTTTGAACCTGCCCATTTTTTCTTAAATAGATACATATATACACACCAAAGATTTAAATACGATGTAATTTAAGCCCACCCTCCAATAATCTTGTTGATGGAAAAGATACTGATTGTGGGCTCAGGCCCCGTGAAGATTGGTCAGGCAGCTGAGTTCGACTACTCAGGGAGCCAAGCCTGTCTGTCCATCAGGGAGGAGGGGATAACCACCGTTCTTGTGAACTCCAACCCAGCCACCATAATGACGGAACCGGATATAGCAGACATAATCTACATCGAGCCCCTGGTTCCTGAGGTAGTGACTAAAATCATAGAAAAAGAAAGACCTGACGGGATACTCCCCACAATGGGGGGGCAGACTGCCTTAAACATCACCTCCGCCTTGTCCGCTATGGGCGTCCTAGATGAATACGGTGTGAAGATGTTGGGCACACCAATCAAGACAATAAAAAAAGGAGAGGATAGGGAATCCTTTGCTCAACTGATGAGGGATATAAACGAGCCCATACCAGAGAGCAAGGCAGTTAACTCCCTGCAGGAAGCCCTTGATGCTGTGGAAGAAATAGGTTATCCGATAATCATCAGACCAGCATACACTCTAGGGGGGGGAGGAAGCGGTATCGCAGGAAATGTGGGGGAGTTAGATAAGGTGGTACGCCACGGGCTACGGCTGTCGATGATAAACCAGGCGTTAATTGAGAAATCTATCGCAGGATGGTATGAAATCGAATACGAGGTTATGAGAGACGGAGCTGATAACTGCATCACAGTCTGTAACATGGAAAACCTGGACCCGATGGGCGTACACACAGGAGAGAGCATTGTGGTAGCCCCCGCCCAGACATTATCTGATCACGTGAACCAGACCCTCAAGAACGCATCACTCAAGATTATACGGGCCCTGGGCGTGGAAGGCGGGTGTAACATACAGTTCGCCCTGGAGCCGGATACCATGGAGTACATGGTGATTGAGGTAAACCCGCGGGTTTCCAGGAGCTCTGCGCTAGCGTCTAAGGCAACAGGCTACCCTATTGCCAGGATTGCGGCCAAGATAGCGTTAGGTAAAACCCTGGACGAGATACCGAACTCCATAACCAAGACGACCACATCATCCTTCGAGCCCAGCATTGATTATGTGGTAGTAAAGATACCCCGGTGGCCGTTTGACAAATTCAGGAACTGTGACAGAACAATAGGAACGCAGATGAAGTCCACGGGGGAGGTTATGTCAATAGGTAGAACATTTGAGGAGGCCTTGCAGAAGGCGGTCAGGTCCCTGGATATTGGAAGGGACTCCCTTTCGGGCACGGGAGAAAAAGATAAGGGAGAGATAAGGGAGAAGCTTGCTGTGCCCAACGACGAGAGGCTGTTTTATATAGTCGATGCCTTAAACAACAGATTTTCCGTGAGTGAGGTCTGCGAGCTCACCGGCATACACCCCTGGTTTATTGAGAAGATAAGGAATGTGGTGAAGGATTCTAAGGGTGTTGCTTTTTAATTCCTTGGTGGAGTGCTAAAATATCCCATATTATTCCTGTAAATCTAATTAATTACATGGAAACACCAGAACTTGATGTCAATCTTGCAGAGTTTGTGGGTGTGCTCTTAGGGGATGGTTCAATTGGTAGATATGAATGTCGTGCAGGAGAGAAAATCAAAATTCAACATAGAGTGAAGATAACTGGCGATGCAACGGAGGATTTACCGTATTTCAAGGAGTGTTTATCTCCTCTGATGACAGGATTATTTGGCAGGGAGCCGTTGCTGCGTTTCAAAAGAAAAGAGCGGACTGTAGAACTTGCGTTTTTTGGTAAAGGAGTCTATGAGTTTTTAATCAATTTTGGTATGGCACCATCGCCAAAAAGAAATCGGGCAGTAATCCCTCCATTTATATTTGAAAACAATCTTGAGGCGCCTTTCCTGAGAGGATTGTTTGACACAGACGGGTGCTTGGTGTTTGATAAACAGCATAAAGACGTTCATTATTATCCCAGGATAGAAATAAAGATGCTGCCGTGCCCGATGAGAGATCAACTATTTGATATTCTTTCAAGTTTGCATTTTAGATATATAGTATCTCCCCAACCTAATGAAAGTTTAAGGATACAGATGAATGGTAAAAAGATGATTAATAAATGGGATACGATTGTGGGATTTAATAATAAAAAACATATAAGTAAGTACCAACTTTGGCAGCGCTTTGGTTATTACACACCAAACACAACTCTTGAACAGCGCCTTGATATTTTAAGCGGGGTTGAGCAGTCAGGAGTGCTCGTCGGACGCATATAGAGTTTAACCACTCGTGCGGGCGAAGCTCATAAGAGGTAAAGCTCATGAGAAAAAGCACTCCGGGACACCCGAAGGTCGGTGGTTCAAATCCACCCCCCGCTATCTATTTCTTTTATCATTTGCCAGGGTGTGGGTTTTTAATCAAAAAAGTTAGGCACTACATGTAGAGATAAGAACAGATATTTATTCCAGCGAAACGAAATAAGTAACTGATGAACAACAGAATAACCCTCCTGATTCTACTCACCCTAATAGCAGGCTGCGTTACAAATGAAGTAAAGGAAACAACAACATCAACCTCGAGCACAACAACAAGCACAACAACATCAACCTCGAGCACAACAACAAGCACAACAACATCTGAATTAAACCTAGGATGTGGTGAAGGCTGCGGCTGTCTGACACAAGAGGATGCGGGAAACCAAAGCCTGTGCGGGAAAAAACTCCTGTGCGGGTTCACAGAACAAAAGAAACCAGAATACTGCTACCAGACGACCACGACAACAACGCTGCCGGAAAAGATACTAACATGCAGGGACTACTGCCTCAGGAACAGATACATGGACGGCATCTGCAGACTCAACGGCTTCGACTGCCACCGCATCGGAGGGAAAAACGAGAAATACGAGCCTCTAGGAGACCGATACTGCCCGCGGGGGCAGCCAGACGATGCCTGCTGCTGCATAATCAAGAGAGAATAAGACCTCTGTTTTTTAAACAAACAAAACCATAATATTATCTCAGTAATCCTGGAATAATACCTGGAGGATAAAAAGATGCCTAAGGTTTGCGTAGAAATCCCACAACACATCCTGGACGACTTAAAGAGGCATGTGGGAGATGATAAAAAGTTTGTTAACGTGTCTGATGCTGTAAGGACTGCCTGCCGTAAAATGCTCGACATGATGGATGAAATAGACGAAAAACACGGGAGAAAAAAGGGGTAGAGAAATGAAAGTCTGTAGGGAATTCTATTTCGATGCCGCACACCACCTCGAAAACTACGAAGGCGAATGCGAGAAACTGCATGGACACACATACAAGCTTGAAGTGGTGGTTGAAGGAGACATAAAGAAAGATGGGATGGTCATGGACTTCAGCGACCTCAAAAAGGCGGTCGAGGAAAAAATAATCAAGGAATTAGATCACAGCAACCTCAATGATTTCTTTGATAACCCGACAGCGGAAAAAATAGCGGAATGGATTCACGCCCAGCTAGAAAAAGAAATTCCTGTGCACTCAACCAGACTATGGGAGGGAGTGGGTAAGTGGGTGGAAATAGAGAAGTCAACTACCAGCGACTAAAGTCATTGGCTTGTAACTAAACTCCGGTTCAGTTCACCGGAAGGTGCTTCACCTTCATCATTCGTTACAATAGGCTGGTTGACATACAGCCCACGACGATTAACCAATGGTTTCAGTCGTTCCCGCAGGTTGCGGGATGCGTTAAGATCACTATTAAGAGAGAAACCACAATGGAGACATTTGAAGAAACCCCTTTTCTTGGGGCGGATGGATTGGGTTTCACCACATCTAAAACAGGTCTTGCTAGTGTAGTGTGGGTTGACATAGACAACCCAAATACTCTTACGGACGGCTTTGTATTCGATAAAGTTCTGGAGCTGTCTGAAAGTCCAGCCGTTAGTCAACCTGTTCAGAACCTTACTCTTACCCTTGATGGTTACTCTATCTCTGATTTCGTTGAGGTCTTCCATCACAATACAGCCCCCCCCATTCAGTGGTTCAACTATCTGTTTGCTTATCCTATGGTTGAGATCAGCCATAAACCGTTTCTGTCTGCCAGAAACCCTTTTGAGTTTCCTCCTGGCAGAGTCTGTGCCTTTGGCTTGAAGTTTACGCCTCAACCTATGGAACCTAGCAAATTTTCCCTTAACTCCCTTGAAGAATCTTCCATCGCTGGTAACAGCGAGGTTGTTTATTCCAACATCAACCCCCATGGAATGTTTGCTGTAATCAGCAGGGGTGATGCTTTTGGAAACAACTACGTGCAGGAACAGTTTACCTTTTTGATAGATAAGGTCTGCTGTTCTACTCCTCCAATCGAGATACCTCAGGAAGTATCTGGGAATCTGGATTGGAATTTTAAGCCGTCCTTTGATCGTGCTAAGGGAGACCATCTCGGGTTTGAAAGTAAAAGAACGAGCATCATAGCGAACAGTAAAGTATTTCTTGACCTGAGGCTTAGAAATCCTCTTCCCAGTATCCCCTCTTGCCCTGATAGATTTAAGTATCTCATACGCATTATCTCTGCTAATTATCACGAGCTGAGCGGGAAGCTCGGTAAGTTCTCTAATAGGGTAGTAGGTAGCGTGATGGAGTTTAAGCTTACCGCTGAGAGGTACGCCATAGCCCATATCAATTATATGTTGAGTAGCTTTAGAATACTGTTTCATAGTCTCAATAAGAATCTCATTCCGAGGCAGTTTAATTTTGATTACGGCGCTACACTCTATAGTTACCTATCGGAAACGCCCCTTAACTACTTTAGCAGAGAGTATAGGAAAAGTAAGAAAAGTAAAGGAGGTGGAAAGGGCAAATCCCCCCCATCCCCAAGGGGAGGGGTATCCTTTGCCCGTTTGAGATGAAGAACGCCGTCTGCCTCCTCAGCGGAGGAATGGATTCCGCGGTCGCGTGTGCGGTAGCGGAAAACGAGGGCTACAGGATTTATGCACTGACTTTTGACTACGGACAGAAACATGCAAGGGAAGTCGCGGCCGCGATAAAGCTGGCACGTGACTTTGGCGTAGAAGAGCACAAGACGGTAGATTTGGATTTAGGAGGGATATTCGCTTCAGCCCTGACAGGTAAGGGGGAGATTCCTGAGGAAAGAACCCTGGAGGATATCAAGGAACAGATAGAGATCCCGAGAACTTATGTGCCTGCAAGGAATACCGTCTTCCTCAGTCTCGCGTTGGCTTATGCAGAGACAAGAGACTGTGAAGCAATCTATATAGGAGCACACGCAGTCGACTACAGCGGGTACCCGGACTGCAGGCCAGAATACTTTAAGAGATATCAGGAGATGGCTGACCTGGCAACCAAGAAGGCGATAGAGGGGAAGAGGATAGAGATAAAGACGCCGTTGATTAACGACGACAAAGCAGAGATTGTAAGGAAAGGAGTTGCGCTTGGGGTGGATTTTTCCCACACCTGGAGCTGCTACAGCGGAACCAAGAAAGCGTGTGGGAAATGCGATGCGTGCAAATTGAGGTTGGGCGGTTTTAAGGAGGCAGGATACAAGGACCCTGTTGAATACGAAAGATGAAGGCCTTGATTTTCATGTGCGGGGAGGGGCTGGGGCACACAAGCAGATGTCTTGCCATAGGGAAAACACTAATTGATTCTGGAATAAAGACGTTGTTCTGTGCATACGGTTACTCAAAAAAACACGTCGAGGAATCTGGTTATAACGCAATAGAAATCCCCTCAGAAATAAAGTTGGTTGGAAAAGCAGGTTCGCTTGACATGCGAGAGTCAATAGAGGAGACACTAAAGCATGCCGACCCGCTCGCATACCCTAAGGTTATGGGCCTCATCAAGAAAGAGCAGCCAGATGTTATACTATCGGATGGGTATTTCACGGCTGCAATAGCAGCTGAAATCCAGAGAAAAAAATTCATTTTCATCCTGAACCAAACAAACACAAGCAACTTCTTCAAAAACCGCGGCCTTGATATTTCCATCATAGGCAACCTAGCAACGCTATTTGCCGACACAGTCCATAAATACGTGGACAGGATAATAATACCCGACTTCCCACCACCACACACAATCTGTGCCAGAAATGCAGAACTCAATTCAGAGATAGTCGATAAGGTAGTCTACAGTGGACCTCTTGTCAGGAAAACCTTTTCTGAGGTCAGGGAAGCGGACGTAGACAAGCCGCACATATTCTGCTCCATAGGCGGATTCGGATACAGGAAAGGGCTTCTATCAAATATAATCAAGGCGGCAAAAGATACCCCGAAGACACACTATACATTAGTTGGCGGACCAAACGTAAACCCGGATTCATTTAAAGAAAAGATACCGGATAACGTCTCACTCTTAGGTTACGTAAACAACCCATTCCCATACATCAAGGCCTCTGATGTTGTTATGGCAACAGGAGGACACAGCACACTGATGGAATGCCTGTCATTCGGTAAACCGGTTCTGTCTTTCCCGGATCTGTTCCACTCAGAGCAGCAGAATAACGCCCAACGCCTTGAGGAATTAAGGCTCGGGAGAAAACTGAGCTACTTCACCCCGCCATTTATGATAACCGATTGTGTGGAGGAAGTTATGGGATACAGGAAAAACGCGATGAAAAGGGAGAGTTACGCGAAGAAACTAAACGGCCCCGTGCGGGTTCTGAAAGAGATAAATAAACTGATTTAAATGCCATACAAAATAAAAGAGATATTCACATCAATCCAGGGGGAAGGTTTGTTCGCGGGCAGGATTATGAACTTCATCCGGTTCAGCGGGTGCAACCTAGACTGCCGGTGGTGTGATACCGACCATGAAGGAGGTGAAGAAAAAACACTGGCAGAGATTATGGAGACCGTGGATGGGAAAATGAAGTGGGTTTCTCTCACAGGAGGAGAGCCGCTTCTGCAAAAGGGTTTGGAGGAACTGATTAAGGAGTTAAAGGCTAGGGGACATAATATCCTGCTTGAAACAAACGGCACATTATTCAGGAAGGGCTTGTTTGATTCATGTGATTTCATATCAGCTGACCTCAAAGGCCCCTCCAGCGGAAACCGTGGCTTCGAAAAGAAGGTATTCGAGTACTGCATCAACCACCCAGGAAAGACGCAGCTGAAGATTGTTTTACAGAACAAAAAGGATTTTAATTTCTTCAAGTCCATCTATAAGAGCTACCCCAACTGGATACTGCAGCCGGAGTGGACCACAATCCACCAGATAGATTACCTTGCGTGGTTGCAGGAATTATCTCCTGAGATAAGAGCGGATATCAGATTTATACCCCAAATCCATAAGGTTTTGGAGGTGGAATAAAAAAACCTTGAGGAGTTGGGCAGGAACGTACTCAGGGAGCTGAGAGATAAACACAGCTACAGGAAAGGATGTATTACCCTGTCAACCAACCTAGTCATGGAGAGGGAAACCCCCGTAACAAAAAAGAAGACTATGGAGGCACACGACATCGAGGTATCCGTCTACAATGACGACAACAACTATAGAAAAACCCTCGAAGTGCAGGTTGTGGGCAATACCCTATGCCCACACGCGCTGAAGAAAACAGGCAATAGATCCCACATCCAGAGGGCTGTAGGTATATTGAGTATAGATACCAACTACGAGAAAGAAATAGCTTTAGAGGATATGATTGATGTCGTCGAGGAATCCTTTCCCTCACCAGTATACACCCTCCTGAAGACAGAAGATGAGATAGATGTGGTGAACAGGATGTTCCAGAAACCCCGTTTTGTGGAGGATGTGACAAGGGAGATACTGGATAAGGCAAGGGAAAGATTTAAGGACTGTGAAATCAGGGTGAAAACCATCTCAGAGGAATCAATACACAGACACGATGTTATCGCAGAAGGCTCGTGTTTCTCTTGAATTGAATTTTATGATTTGCCTTCTATTTAATTGATATCTAATTGATAAAAAATGAGTTATAGGGATATAAATAAGAGCAGGGACCGGGGCCCGAGGGAGTTTAAATCACATGTGGTGAAAAAGAAAGGGAATATTATGTTGGTTGCAAAAACGGATGTTGTAAGCACACACCCCATGAACTCCATCAAGAATGTTGCTAAACTCATGAAGGAAAACGACTTCAGGAGGATTCCGATAGTTGATGCTGGAACAAACAGGTTGGGTGGTTTGGGTGTGGCCATAGACATACTTGACTTCCTTGGTGGGGGAGAGAAATACAATATCATCTTGAAGGACTATAACGGGAACTTCCTCTCAGCCATAAACTGCCCCATAAACAAGATAATGGCCGACGCCATGTGTGTGGAACAGACGGCTGAAGTAGAGGATGTGTTGGATATAATGATAGAAAAACACACCAGCGCCATACCAGTAGTGGATGACGTCGAAAACAAAAAAGTCGTCGCCATAGTAACAGAGAGAGACATCCTCCCTGCTGGAGAGAGCTTTGATATTCCAGTCAGGGACGTCATGCAAACGAACTGCATAACATCCAGCCTGGGAATGAGGTTGTTGGATGTCTCAAGGATAATGGTCAGGAACAGATTGAGGAGGCTGCCGGTAATCAGGGAGGATAGGTTGATTGGCATCGTCACGGTCTTCGACGTGCTCAAGTTCGTTGGATACGGTAAATTCCATAAACTAGAGGATTCCGTTAATGTGGAGAAGACATTAAGTGAGAGAGTGGAGAACATAATGGAAGAGGATGTAGTTACCGTGAAAAAAGACCAGGATATAGCAGACGTCTGTAACCTGATAAAGGAAACAGGGTTCGGGGGATTCCCGGTGGTTGATGATGGCAGACTTGAGGGTATAATAACAACCAGCGACATAATACGGAACATATATGGTAGATAAAAAACACCGCTTATCTCCAATGTTTCGCATAATATTAAAACACCCAAGACACGATGTTCATTGAAGACATTAAGACAACCAAGGATATTGAACTCCCTACTAGGCCAATAGATCGGATTATAGGACAGGATAATGCAATAGGTAAGGTCAAGAGCGCTATAAGCCAGAGAAGGCATCTTCTTCTAGTGGGCCCACCAGGCATAGGTAAATCCATGCTCGCTAGGGCCATGGCATTGGAGCTGCCAAACCCCACTCAGGAGATACGGGTTAAACACAATCCAAAAAACCCGGATAGACCACTATTGGATATCCTTTCAAGGGAAAGTATCGAAGGAGAGAAACAGATCAGTTCTGTGGAAAGGGAGGTTGTATCCCCAAAGGAGGTACCGTCCTTTATCGCAGAGCAATTAGGCTTCAGGTGCAGTAGCTGTGGGGAGATAAGCAAGAGCAGCGAGAAAGTCTGCCCCAGTTGCGGTAACAATAAATACTTCCGTAAGGTCTGGAACCGGAGGACTTCACCCTTCGGCGACATCATCACAGAAGTCTTCGAGATGAACACGGGGAAACCCGAAAATGAGGTTCAGACCACCCAGATTGGCATCGACGGAGAGGAGAGCATAATAATCTATAGGAGGGAGGGTGATGATAAGATTTCGGTTATGGACCAGGGTGCTTTGGAGAAGGAGAAAGTTAACGATAAGAAACAATATAAGATCCTGGCTCCCATAGACCGGATTCCATTCATCCATGCCACAGGAGCCTCCGAGACCGAGCTGCTTGGCGACGTTAAACACGACCCCTACGGCAGCCACCCTGAGATTGGTACGCCAGACTACAGCAGGGTTGTGGCGGGGGCCATACACGAGGCACATGAGGGTGTCTTGTTTATAGACGAACTACCTCATATGAGGTATCTCCAGAATTTTATTCTCACCGCTATGCAGGAAAAGAAATTCTCCATAATCGGCAGGAACCCGCACTCTGCAGGAGCCTCAGTTAAGGTGGAGGATGTGCCCTGTGATTTCATCTTCGTGGGAGCGTGTAACATACGTGACCTGGAGGAGGTTCTACCCCCGCTAAGGTCAAGGATTCTTGGAAACGGATACGAGATACTCTTGGAAACTGTTATGCCCGACAACGAGAAAAACAGGATGGCTATGGCCCGTTTTGTTGCGCAGGAGATTGAAGAGGATGGGAGGATTCCACACGCCACAGTGGGGGCTGTGGCACTTGTGGTGGAGGAAGCACGGAAGCGCGCTTTTTTTGTGGACGGTGCTAAGAATTCACTATCCATGAGGTTACGGGAGCTTGGTGGTCTGGTACGGCACGCAGGTGATCGGGCCATACTCGAAGAGTCAGAGTTTATAGAGAAAAGGCACATCCTCAAGAGCGTGGAGGAGGTGAAGCCCATAGAGCATCAGATAAGAGAGAGATATGGTTCTATGTGGGAGGGCTACAACAAAGACGCCGGCTCTGGGGTTTATAGGGATATCAGGGGATATAGATAGGGTGGGGGGGTCACTTCCTGTATTCCGTTGGTTTCTGATTTGTTTCGGTAGTTGATTGATGAAAAAAGTTAGGCACTACATTTTCATCTTCAAATAACCAAATAAGAATAGATGATAATTGGGATACATGATACAAGTGATAAAAAGGAAGCCTAAAAAACAGCAAAAATAATAGATGATAAAAGCACAATCACACCAATCAAAAACAATAAAACAGGATCATTAGGAAACATAGAAAAGGGAGTAATACCCAGCATGCAGAAATAAAAGCACCCTCTAAGGGATCAAACCTCAAAAACCCCTTAACCAAGTTCTTATTCATTCTCAGTCATAAACATATTAACTCCTGTAGAATAAAACATAAGAAGTTAGGCACTACAATATTTTTCCTCTCACTCACCCATTATTTTTAAACCCTCAGTCTACATAAGAAGTACCTAATAGATTAAGGTGGTATTTATGGAAATTAAGGACATAAAGCCGAACACATCCTTTGATCTTTTGGAGTTGGAGGTAACTGAAATGGACGAACCCAGGGAGTTCACCAACTTTAGAGGTCAGGGTATGGTTGCTAACGGCAAAGGAAAAGACAAAACAGGAGAGATAAAGATAACCCTCTGGAACGACGACGTGGATAAGGTTAAGGAAGGAGACACCATAGTCATAAAAAATGGGTGGGCTAAGGAATATAGGGGTGAAATACAAATCAGCACAGGTAAATTCGGAAAACTAGAAGTGAAAGAGTGAGCTCGTCTTCAATACCTGAAATGAGCGAAGATCTCTTAATTATAACCGTATTGGGAAGGGATCGTGTAGGTCTGGTTGCTGAAATCACAGATAAACTAGCGGGATATAACATAAACATAGTAGACATAGAACAGTCAGTAATCCAGAGTCTTTTTTCCATGTTCATGTTAGTTGATGTTTCTCAGTCCACAGCAGATGATCAGAAACTACGGAACTCTCTTTTTACTATAGCAAACAAGCTGGATGTTAAGATTGATGTAACACCCTACATAAAATGTCCTGAAAGCAGGGGTGATAGGAAAAAGGATTTGTGGAAGATCACTTTCTTAGGAAAGGATAAACCTGGTATTGTGGCCGGGTTCTCCCAGACTATATACGCGAACAAAGCTAATATAGAGCAGATAAAGATGATAGCTAGGGGGGCTCTGTTGGTAACTGATATTGTGGTAGACGCCTCTAGGACAGACTCTGTTAAGAAACTTAGGGATAAGATAAAGGAGAGAGGGGAAAAATTGGGGATGGATGTGGTCATGCAGCCGGAGGGCCGCTCCCACCTTAGGAAGCGGTTGGTGGTTTTTGACATGGATGGAACACTCATAGAGCAGGAGGTTATAGATGAGTTGGGTAAGGCTGCGGGGGTTGGTGATGTGGTAGCGGAGATAACAGCGAAGGGTATGCGAGGTGAGATAGACTTCACCAGCGGCCTGAGGGAGAGGGTCAGGCTTCTCAGGGGGTTGCCGGTGGATGTTTTGGAGGATATCAAGAAACACCTGAAGCTCACTCCAGAATGTGAGGAGCTGATCAAGACCCTAAAGGGTGCGGGCTATAAGCTGGCGCTTATTAGCGGTGGCTTCACATACTTCACTGATGCGTTCAAGGAGAGGCTTGGATTTGATTACGCGTATGGTAACAAGCTGGTGGTAAAGGAGGGTTACTTAACCGGTGAGTTGGAGGGGGAGATTATAGACTCCAGGAGGAAGGCGGATATAGTGGATGAGATAGCGAGAAAGGAGAACATAGCCTTGGATGAGGTTGTTGCTATCGGAGACGGGGCGAACGACCAGATTATGATACAGAATGCCGGCTTGGGTATTGCCTTCAACGCCAAGAAGGTGTTGAAGAGCGCCTCTGATGGAAATATTACTAAAGAGAACCTGAAGGGTCTTCTTTATTTTCTTGGGGACACTGGAAGAAAACAGTAGTGAATGTAGTGCCTAACTTCTCTTACGTCTTGTTTTTGGGTCAATCCCCTTGGGGATTAAATGTAGTGCCTAACTTTTTTATGTCCCTATTTCCACCACACCTAAAATCCTCTTCAACAAAGCAACAACAGAAAGAGCCGCTAGATAACTGGTCTTGGGATTATGGGGTGAGGGCTTGTTAACATTACTAACACGCATCTCCCCGAAATCACCTGAGATAATTATCTCATGCATGTTATCCCCAATATCAGGGTCCGCTACCACCTTCAACACAGTTTTATCAAATCCGGCGACTAAACCTAGCGTAGCTGCAACATTAACATTCTGCGGGAATCTGATGATTCCCTCCTTCACAGGGCCCTCATAGAGGACTGTTCTCTCTCTCACCTCAGAGCCAAGGCTTTCAGGGGTTTTGGTGGTAATCAACATAACCTGATCCACATTATCCACGCAGGCAGCCCTCAAACCATCAACTCCACCAACCCCCCCTGAGGGGATGTAGACTCTCACCTGGTTTTCTCTAGCAGCTCTCGCCATCTGCTGAAGAAGCAGCTCATCACATAACGCCCCAGTGCTCATCACAATCAGGTCTCTCCCACCCTCAAGAATTCTGATACCATAATCCCTTACTGCTGAAAGCGAGGCAGCCTCCACAACAAGCTCTACATTCTCCAGGAAGGAGTCAATATCTGTGTACACCACCATATCCTCATTAAACCGCTTCCGGAACCTATCAGCCTTCTGAAAATCAGAGTCGAAGACAGAGGTTACCTCACAATCTAGCTTTTCTCTCTCAAGCAAGCCCATTACGATGGTTGCGATATTCCCTGTCCCGATAAAACCAACCCTCATTTTCTCCTGAAACGTATCTTTGTTATGATATAAGTTAGTATCACAGCAAATATTAGAAATACTACACTATAAATCGGCGTCTTTCTCATTGAGACCAGGGAGCGCAGGGATATCTCATACCCCCTTCCTAGTTTCTCCAGATACCTTTTTATCCCCCGCCTATGACCCGCCCCCACCACTGCAATAATCCTTGAATCTGGGTTTGCCTTCCTGAAATCGTCCAGCTGTAAAGCCATGTACCTGTCTCTCTCATCCACCAGGGCATTGTAAAGCCCAGGGGCGTTCCTACTAAGGGAATCCATAACCTCCACCAGTATCTCCTCCTCCAGGAGGTTTTCTAGGTTGCTTCCCATCAAACCCACCAAGACCTCCAAGTCCTTATCTCTTGAGGTGAACAACGCAATCTTCTCCTTTAAGGGTATGGCCAATAGGTGGTTGATTGTCACCTCAATATCCCGATCAATCAACAGAACCCTACCCCCCACATCCCTAGCAGCTAATATAGCAGCACACATATCAGCACCTGGTTTGATACCATATCTTTTCCCCAATTCCCTTTGCATCTCCCCAAGCAGGGATTGAATGAATACAGGAAGTGATCCCCCCCTCAACACATTTCCCAAAAGAGACCTGAAATCAAGCTCCCCCTCTTGGAAGTCCATGGAAAAACCCTGCGCAGCCAAGCCCCTGAAGCGGGAGCCATCCAATTCCACCGCAACAACATCAGGGGTCCCACGATGTATGGATTCCCGGACCTCCCTAACGCTTTTCTCGAATATATGTCCCGTCCCTATAATCTCAATACCCATTCTTATTTTTATACTTGGCGTTAAATATTTAACATTAGATGGTATTTGATTGATAAACACCACACCCTTCAATATCAGCTGAGGTAAAAAAATGAGCAAACGGCTTTCAGAGTTATATGGAATGGATATTTTCACAGAAAAAGCAGAGTATGTTGGTCAGATCGGTGATGTGATACTAAACCTCAATAAAGGTGAAGTGATGCAGTTAAGCCTGAAGCCATTCCGGTCCGGTAATCTGGCGGGGGCAGACATAAGGAAGGTTCTGCAGGAGGAAAGCATACCCTTCGACGAAATAACCCGGGTCGGGGACATAATACTCTGCAAGAAAAACCCGAGAACAGAGAAAAAGAAGAAGTAACCTTCTTTTCTCTAACAAAATCTAATTCTGTATCAAGGCAAAAATGCAAATCTCCAGAGTGGGTGTTATCTCAAATCCCAAACTTGATCCCGGAAAAATAAAAACCATAGTAGAGTGCCTGGATTCCGGTGATGTTACCCTATACTTCGATCCACACACTGCAGAGAAAATAAACCAGAAACCAACGGACGCGGATAGTATGGATGTTGATGTTGTAGTATTGGTTGGCGGGGACGGCACCTTCCTTTGGGCTGCCAGCAAGGTGAAACCAGACACACTACTGCTTCCAATAAATGCTGGAGGTGTAGGCTATCTATCAGAGATATCCCTTGATACAGCGGGCGATGGCATACAGAAACTCCTTCGTGGTGATTTCCACGTAGAAAAGAGAATGAAGCTTTCCGTAGGAGAGAGATATGAGATACTTAATGAGGCTATAATCTCCACAACCCTCCCAGCAACCCTCCTGGAGTTTAACTTAATACTGGACGGTTCAGAGACCATCAACCTGAAAAGCGACGGAATTCTGGTTTCAACCCCGACCGGCTCGACAGCATATTCCTTCTCCCTGGGTAACCCAATTATACATCCGCACACCAAAGCCTATATAGTCTCTCCAATATCCCCCTTGAGGCGGGATCGGGCAGCTATAGTGGTTCCCTCAACAACCGTCCTGACAGTGGAGCTGGTGCAGGAGGAGGGGGATGCAAACCTGATTCTAGACGGCCAGTGCAGGGAAACGCTTCCTGCAGGAACCTCTATGGTCTTCAGGGAGAGCGAACACACAGCCGACTTCGTGCGCTTCAGCGGGGACTTCAGCCACCACTACGTAAACATCTGGGAACGGAGGGGTTGGGATGGATGATAAAAGAAAAAGGCTTCTGGAGCTGGTGAAGGAAAGTGCCCTTTCTATTGGAGAGATAACCCTCTCCTCGGGCAAGAAAAGCAGCTACTACATAGACTGCCGGAGGATTACCTTAGACCCTGAAGGCGCGTATCTGGTGGCCAAGATTCTTTTGGATATGTTCCATGGGAAGGGAATTGATGCCGTAGGCGGCCTCACGTTAGGCGCCGACCCCATCTTAGGGGCGTTGGCTGCTGTTAGTTTCCTGGAGGGTAACCCGATACCAACCTTTATCGTGAGGAAGACGTCAAAAAAACACGGCACCAGGAACGCAATCGAGGGACGCCTTAAGGAGGGCTCCAGGGTGGCTGTGGTTGATGATGTGGCAACAACAGGGAACTCGTTGATGCAGGTTATTGATACTGTGGAAAAGATGGATTGTGAGGTTAGGAAGGTCGTTGTTATCGTAGACCGGGAGGAGGGCGCCAAGAAAACCATGGCCAGGCGTGGATATAGGATGGAGTCTGTCTTTTCTAGAAGAGAGTTGGGTGTTTAGACAACCCTTGTAAAAACAAAAACTTTAATATCCAGTACATCCTATTTATTAAACAATGGATACTAGAGATAAGGCCCAGGCAATGATGGAGTATATGATATTGATGAGTCTGGCTCTGTTGTTGCTTTCCATAGTACTTTATACCCTTGTTTCACAAATGTCGGGCGCCTCAACAGAGATGAATGTTGACTCAGCTCAAAAGACCATTAACCGGTTGAAGGATAAATCCAATTTCATATACCTTTTAGGGTACCCCTCTAGGACAGAGACCCGGGTCAACATCCCCTCCAACGTGGAAGAATTCCATGCATCAGATGATTTGATACTGATGCGGGTTTCCATAGGTTCCTTTGCCGGCGACGCCTACACTGATGTTTATGGTGTCGTGAGATGTAATCTAACAGCCGATTTCCACTCCATATGTAACCCTGATTGCTCACCAGGGAACTATCTTGTGGTGATAGAACACACACCCCCTCCCAACAATGTCATAAACCTGACCGTGAAATAACCCCTGAAAAATGAATAATTCAAAATCACAGGTGAGTGTGGAATTTCTAACCACAATATCTCTTGTATTAGTCATAGCTATAGTGATGGGGTTTCTCTTCCATAATAAGGTAATATTAACCTCTAATTTCAGAAAAGAGATTGTGGCAAGGGATATAGTAAAGGAACTAGCTGAGAACATAAACTCCATCTGTGTGGTAGGGCACGGGCACTCCCATTATGTTACCCTGCCCACAAACCCCTTAGGGGATGGGCGCTATGAAATCTCCCTACACAGTGACGAAGCAAGTGTTTTCATAGATATGGAAGACATCAACAAGTTTGCTCCCACATTCACCCAACGGATGGAGTGCACCATGGGCGATTGCTGGACCAACCAAACAGCAGGCAAGACCTACTTGGGGGTTGGAAAGCCCACAAGGGTTAGGATCGCCAACCTCCTGGATTCAATATGTCTCCAAGATGATTTATCCTACAACCTGGGGCAGGCGGGTAATACCTGGAGGGTCATCCCCTTCAGGGGTGACCGGATGACTGAATTCCCTGGTGTTGTAGAGAACTCAACAGATTTACTGATGTACCTGTATTTAAACGAGGATACTGGAACCACAACCCTCCTCTTTAAACTCCATGAGCCAGGAGCGTCTCCCGGATCGATTATAAACCTCGATTTCGGCTACGATGGACATAAAAGACCCACAGGGCTCTTCGCTGTAGCTGATGGTACCGCCCAGTTTGACCCCGACATGGACTGGGCTAAATGGCAGTACACTACAGGGCTTGTGGGGGGTGGGATAGAGTTCAATCCCGCATGCATTTACCTAGAGGTCACGCCCAGAACCATACCCGCAGGGCACGACTGGGTTTGGGTTAACCCTAACGGGGAACGGATACAATTAAATACAAACAACCCAGTTACAATAATATATCCCTGAAAATGACATTAGACAGGAAATCACAGGCATTCACCGCCGACTTCACAACATCAGTGTTTATCTTTCTCACAGTCCTGCTTTTGATTGTGTTCATCTGGGACCAGATCACATATGATATACTCAAAAAAGAACAGCTAGAGAATCTGAGATGGGTTGGGGCATCTGTGATGGAGCAGCTTGTCAGAACCCCAGGAACCCCCGCAAACTGGGTTGATGATCCACAAAAAGCTGTGTTAATCGGTCTTACAGAGGACAGGCCTCTTAAAACAACCGAGAGGCCGGGTGTTGAATTAACCTATTTCGTCCAAGACAGGCTAGTTGATGCAGACAAGCTTTTCTATTTCATGTATCTCTCTGGTAACAGCTACTCACGTACCAAGTCCCGGCTTCTTAGGTTAGGTGACTACCACTACTTCCTTGAGCTGGAGTGTTTAAACAACACAGGGCTTAAAAGCTGTTTTGGAGGCCAGTTCTTCGACAAAATAGCGAATGGCTCAATAAAATGCGCGAACAAACCCGACAGCTATCTCAGGATACGGGAGCAGGGTTTTGTTTACGCGGATTATCCTTCCTCCCTTGTAAGTCTTTGGATGTTCGATGAGGACTATGGTAGGACCGCCTATGATTTACCTAGGGAAAATAACGGCTTAATCAAGGGGGCATCATATGTGGACGCTTACCTAGGCAGCGCCTTAAACTTTGATGGAATAGATGATTACGTTGACTGCGGGAGTGGTAGCTCACTTTATCCCTCACCTACAGGAATAAGCATAGAGGCCTGGGTTAAACCAGACGATCGAGGCGGTGTTATCGTAGAAAAAGCCAACCCGACAGATGCCTTATACAGCATTAGTTTAACCAATGCCTGGGGGTTGGAAGGCCGGGTTAGAACTAGTGGAGCCCCGCCTTTTTCTGTTGTCAGATCCAAAACACACCTTAATCCAGGAACATGGTATCATGTGGTCTACACCATAGACACTACCCAACAAGCGATTTATGTTAACGGGGTCCAGGAGGATCTACATAATCAGGTAATTGCTTTTCCACCAGACATGAATTTATCGTTTAAGATAGGAGCTGGCTTTAATGGTTCCATAGACCATGTGGCAGTATACAACACCCCCCTATCGGTTGATGCAGTAAATAAGTTATTTATTGAAGAAAACGATACCATAGATAGTTGTGTTGTTGGATTCTATCCCTACGATAACCCCCTAGCGTCATCGCATTTATCAGAGGTTGTGCCCTATGAATCCAGTGTGACATTAAGCAAACCCCTTGACTTAGAACGGCTTTCTATAACAAATACCTTGCTTCTTAAGCCCACCCTCCGGTTACGGCTTGTGGTTTGG
The DNA here is from genome assembly GCA_002254565.1 of Candidatus Altarchaeales archaeon ex4484_2. Taxonomy (GTDB): domain Archaea; phylum Altiarchaeota; class Altiarchaeia; order IMC4; family QMZM01; genus EX4484-2. The sequence goes on from NJEG01000028.1 coordinate 27,536, forward strand.
ACCAGTGAGGTTCTACTTAAGGACCCACCAGGTAGCATCCATAGCATAATCCCCACCTAATTGGGTTCTATACCCCCCCACTTCCAATAATCATCCCCTGGAAAATCACAGAGATAGCATGTTTAAGCAACAGAAAAACACCTATGGAGAGTATCACCAGTACTGGTACAAGCATTATATTACTGCTTGTTAAAATCTTTCCCGAGCGCAGTAAACCTATAACTATGGCCCCAAAAAAGGAGAGGATAAATAATATCATAATTGCGTAGTTAAAGAACTCATTGATGTTTACGCTCATCCCACCCATTGAAATAAAACTTATCGAGGATGAGACCCCTGCCTGGGATGTTTCGAAACCAGCGGAATACACCTCCTCAGAGATTAATGAGAACAGGCTAATGAACTGTATTGATACAGCGAAAAGAAGCGGAGCCCCGAAGATTACACCAATCAGTATAAAACCGGATTGGGCACCCGTTTCACCAACCAGCCTCTTCAAGAGCCCTTGCTCTCTTTGAAGGTCTCTGGATATCTCCTGCAGAACCCGAGGCAGTTTACCCCCTGATTTAAGCCCCCCTATGACCAATCGTATGACCCGGTCCACCTTCTCTGATCTAATCCTGTTGGTCATTTTCAACAAGGCGGCTTCCATAGGCACGCCGGAAAGCATATCCCTAGATACCTTGTATATCTCCTCAGATAAGGGACCGAACTCTGGTCTGGCGGAGGATTTCATGGCATCGTATGTTGTCATGCCTGCAGCGATGTTCTGGGACATCAGGGAGAGGAAGTCAGGGAGCACGTCCTCAACGCTCTTGGCTCGTCTTTCAACCACAATAGCTGTAGCTATATAAGACATAACCAACCCGAAAAAAAAGGTAAGCACACCAACAAGCAGGGTGATGTATACCTCCAGGCCGAGCAAGGAACATGCTATGATAAAAACCAAAGCCACTACGATACAGTAGGTCATAACATATCCAAGAAATGTTTCAGTTTCCCCTTCTATACCCCCATATCTCATCATATCCTCCCACTGTTGCCTTGTGTTTTTTGGGACCGCAGTTCCTATACGTGGAGGTACGCTGGGTATGAATTTTGATATGAACTTTAGAAAACGGGATAGCATGCCTAGAAAAACCAGCAATATCCCCAGCATTATCTCTATTATGTACACTATACCATCTATTATGGTTTCGAATATCCTGCCTATGGGATTGAAACTCATTTTATATGGTCGGCCTCCTACTTCTTATGATAGATATGAAAAACATCTCCATCCCCACTACCAAGAGGGCGCTAGCATATAGGTGTTGGGATGTGACGAGTATACCAAAAAAATTAGATAATATAATAAAAAGGGTTACTCCCATGGAGGGCATGACTATTATCAAAACCATATACATCAATCCAATGATGGCAAGCTCCTGTCCGTATTGTGCTATCTTGTTTTCTCTGTCTAACTGTATGCTCCACCCAATAATATCCAAGGCAGAGCTTAAATCAGAACCTGTCTTTAATGCATTCGCAATCTGACCCAGTATTCTTCTCATATAATCTGAAGGTGATATCAGACCATAGTCATTTAATGCGTCAGTCATACTCATACCTGATTCAATAGCATCAACTATTTCATCAGCCATCTTCGAGCATTCACCATATCCCCCTACCGAGATATTTTCTAGGACATTAAATAACGGTATGCCTGCGCTTAACTGCACACTCATATCCCTTAGCATGTAACCAAGGTCTTTATCTATGAGGGCTGCGTTTTTGTTTATTATCCTGTTGGGTGCGAAAAAGAAATAAAAAACGAAATAGAAAGCAACAAGAAGTGGTATGCCAAAAACAAGAAGCGGGTTGAATTGACCCACAAGCACTGCAAAAATGGGGAGCATAATCACTAATGTGGCGCAGAAAGCGGATACTGGGACAGCAATCAATATAGCAAGATATTCCTCAGGGGAGGTATCTATCCTAGCCTTCCTAAGCTTCCATTCCAGTTCCGGGAAAAGAACCAAGAGCCTCTTTGTGCGAGGAGTTAAACTTTTAGTTGGTTTAACAAATTTCTCAAACAAGGTCATTTTAGCTGATTTTTTTTATTATCTGCTATCCACTCAATTATATTAATTCTCTTTTATATTATTTATCCTTTCTTATTTTTTCTGCTTTGTTGAATAATTCAATGCAATGGTAACTATTTAGGCTTTCTGGCCTAAATAATCTGTTTTGTTCATAGCTTTGTGAGCATGTTGCAGGAACAGGAA
>NJEG01000006.1 GCA_002254565.1 Candidatus Altarchaeales archaeon ex4484_2
CATCTATAATGGAGATAATGATGTAACCATGTATTTTGATGGGGACGAAATTAGTGTTTCTCAGACCAAAAATGGGCTGAATGGTGCTGTTTTGTTCCCCGCTGGCACGAACACCAAATTAATTATCGGTGCTAGATATTATGGCGGTAATATATACTCAGATGAATTCACAGGGAATATTGATGATTTTAAAATCAATAATGGATTGGTAGCTACTTCAGCGAGTCAGGCATACAGTAATCAGTTAGGAACATCAGGGTTCGGGAATTTAGGTGAGGTGGAGGACTTGACTTCACCCCCAACTACAACTTTACCTCCTCAATGCGGTATCGGCTCAGGCTGCAGCCTGTGCAGTGGATGGGTTACGAAAGAAGTCGCACACACTGGATGCGGTGAACCCTACACTGAATGCGTCAGAGACGATAACGGAGATGGAATCTACGACCAGGTGTGCTGCGGCGGGACAGTAAACCAGGTGATGGTGCTATAAACCCCCCATCTATCCTTTTTTCTTATCTTACTCTCTATTATATGCTATGACTGGAGAGGAGAGAATACTCGTCACATCAGCGCTGCCGTATGCTAACGGGCCACTGCATATTGGGCACGCCATCGGAGCCTACATCCCAGCTGACGTATATGTAAGATACCACCGGATGAAAGGCACAGACATAATATATGTCAGCGGAACAGATGAACACGGCACGCCCATAGCAGTAACAGCCGACAACGAAAACATAACACCCCAACAAGTCGTCGACAAATACCATAAACAAATCAAAGAAACCTTCCAGAAACTAAATATAAGCTTCGACAACTTCAGCCGGACAACAGAAAAAACACACCACCAGCTATCCCAACAAATATTCCTCAAGATTAAAGAAAAAAACCACCTATACAAGAAAACAGTCCAGCGACCCTACTGCTCCACATGCAAGCGATTCCTACCCGACCGGTACGTCAAAGGAATATGCCCTTTCTGTGACGCCGTAGACCAGAGAGGAGACCAATGCGAGGTCTGCGGCAAACAACTCGAACCCCATGAACTAAAGCAGAGATACTGCACAATCTGTCACGGTACCCCCATCATGAAAGACACCACACACTGGTTCTTCAAACTCAAACAATACAACCACAAACTAGAGGACTGGATTACATCAAACAAGCATTGGCCTGATAACGCCCGAAACTTCAGCCTCGGATGGCTCAGGGAGGGGCTGGAAGATCGGGCAATAACCCGGGACCTGAGCTGGGGCATACCCGTGCCAGTTAACGGCAGCGAAGAGAAAGTGCTCTACGTCTGGTTTGATGCGCCAATAGGATACATCAGCTCCACAATAGAGTGGGCTGAGAGACAAAAAAAACCAGACCTATGGAAACGATACTGGAAACAGAAGGAGACAAGAATAGTGCACTTTATTGGGAAAGACAACATCCCCTTCCACGCCATAATCTGGCCCGCTATGTTGATGGCGGAAGGCAGCTACAACCTCCCATGGCAGATATCATCAAACGAGTACCTCAACCTTGAAGGGAAAAAAATGAGCACCTCACGGGGCTGGGTTATCTGGCTCCATGAAATACTAGATGAATGGCCGGCAGACTACCTACGATACTATCTAATATGTATCAATCCAGCGAAACACGATACAGACTTCTCACTAAAAGACTACCAGCATCACATAAACCATGAACTAATCGCCACCCTGGGGAACTTCATACACCGGACCCTGACCTTCATAGAAAAAAACAACAAAAGCATTATCCCAGAGCCCGGGGAGATGGAGGAACTAGATGAGCAAGCAATCAGGGAGATACAAAAGGCGGTTAAGGAAACAGGAGAAAACATTGAAGACTTCAGGTTCAGCCAAGCCCTGCAGTCGATGATGCACTTAGCCCACAAGGGCAATGAATACTTCCAGCACAAGGAGCCATGGAAGAAAGAAAACAACACCACACTATACGTGTGCGCGAACATGGTGAAAACCCTGGCGGTGTTGATGAAACCCTTCATGCCTGCATCATCAAAAGAAACCTTGAAGATGCTTGGCCTAACAAATGAGCCAGGATGGGGTGAAGCCGGTGAACTATCCATCAAGGGAGGGCACAGGCTGGGGGAAATAAGGCCCTTATACTCCAAGATAGAGGATGATGAGATTACATCATTCAGAAATAAAAACCTGAAAAAAGAACATGAGGTAGATGAAATGAGCAACATATCTTTCGAAAAATTCAAGGAAATGGATTTAAGGATTGCAAAAATAGTGGATGTTAGAGACCACCCTAACGCGGACAAACTCTACCTGCTCAAGTGTGACCTTGGAGGCAGTGTGAAGCAGCTTGTAGCCGGAATAAAAGATGACTACCCGCAGGAGAATCTTTTGGGGAAGCAGGTTGTGGTTTTAACCAACCTGGAGCCCGCTAAAATCCGGGGAGAGAAATCCGAGGGAATGATTCTCGCAGCAGACGAGGGAGGTAAACCAATCCTTTTGCAACCTGATAAAGAGACGACGCCTGGAGCCCGGGTGAGATGAAAAAAATGTTGCTGGATACCTCCGTAATCTACAGAAGCGACCTGAACTTCTCCGACGGATCCTACGTGGTAACAAACAATGTTCTCCAAGAGGTCAGAGACGAGACAGTGAAGTCTGTATTAAATTCTGCTATAAACAAGGGGGAGATGGTGGTTGAGGAACCTGGCAATGACTATATTAAGAAGGTCAGGGAGGTAGCTGGGGAAACAGGTGACATCCAACGGCTTTCTGATGTGGACATAGAGTTGATTGCCTTAGCCTTGGAGAAAAAATACCTGCTTTTATCCGATGACTATAGTATACAGAACATGTGCAGGCATCTAGGTATAAAGTATGGCAGGGGTATGCGGGATGGTATAAACGAGAGGCTGGAGTGGTTTATGTTATGTGAGGGCTGTGGTCGAAGAATTCCCTATGATGCTGCTATGAAAGAGTGCAGTGTATGTGGCTCAGAGCTCAGGAAGAAGGCAGTTAGTTCCTAGATTTTTTCCTGTGGAGGTGGAGTCTGCCGGCTATTTTTCTCAGGATTACTATCTCGCGCTTGATTCCGTAAATCCATACCGGAATCAACAAAGCCAGGAGCGCCATCTCTATCGGCTTAATCAAGTTCTTGGAGTATACTGCGAAGACTATCCAGAATATGTTGCCCAGCATGACGCCAACAACCATCGAGGCTATTGCCCTCTTTCTCTTAACCAATAGCAGGTAGGCGAACAGGGAAGCCCAAAATATGCCGAAGATGAGGGTGAACAAGACAATAGTTAAATATAATCCAAACTGTCCCATGTTCTCCTTGAACAAGGTCATTATTTTATCTCCCTGATTCAGGAGTTCGTCCACACGCCTGCCGGTAACCTTCGCAGCCTTCTGGTAAATCCTGTTCCTGTAGATGCGTCTATGATGCCCTCCGTACTCAAAGAGCTTGAATATGACCGGGATAGGAAGAGTATAGAGCAGAGTAAGTATTATGAAAACCTCCACAGGAGATAGACTCTCTAAACCAAAAGATACTGAGCCAACAGGCCCCAGGAAAACACTCAGCATGAGGAAATAAACCAGATCGTTCATTAAGAACTAATAGGTAGTTAGCGTATTTTAATTGGATTATAGAGTATAGCAATAATAGTCAAAGAATTTGCAATTCTTATTGATTTTTATCTACGGAATCGGATATATATCTTGCCTCCTGCGAAGACCTCATTGATTAAATGAGATGTGGTGCAAGAAGGAGGCTACACTGCGCTGAAACGGCTCTTGTATGACATTTTTCGGGGAAGTGATGCCCCTCGAACCCTTAACGTGGATACAAACCAACCCCAGCGCAGTACATTATCTTCTAATAAAAATGACCAAGCCGTTGCCTCCAACGCTGAGAGAGAAGAGCAGGTATCTTGTTCTGGAGTTTAGAACGGAGAAAAGACTATCCAGGAGGGCTGTCAGCCGGGCATTATGGAACTCTGTGCTGGGTTTTTTGGGGGAGTTGGGTGCCAGCAGATTGAATCTATGGCTTATCGACTGGGATCTGGAACGAAATAAGGGGATTATCAAGGTAACCCGTGAATCAGTGGATGATGTGCGGGCTTCAATCTCCCTGATAAGGGAGGTTGAGGGTGTGGGGGTTGTTCCCCGCATAGCTTCGGTTTCTGGCACCCTGAAGAAGGCCCGGATTTTTTTAGAATCCTAACTTTCAAGTCTTTTTTTAAATTCAAATCCTATTTATAATGAATAATAATTATAAATTATATTGGTTTATTTCCTATGTCGCCAGAAACAAAAACAAACCAGGGAAGTAAGTATACAACCTTCATAGCTGCGGCAGTGTTTTCTCTTCTGGCTTATCTACTCCTGACCGCGGGCTCTGGAGGGGTAATACTATGGAGTCAAGAGGAGATTATTGCAGGCTTACTCTTCGCCGTAACCACCGCTTTTTTCGTGGAAAGAATATTCAATGCCCTAAAGATAAAAACAAGAAAAAAACAACCTCTACGTCCACGAAATTAACGTGAAACAACCCGAGCCTGAGATAGAGGAGGTATGCTCTGGTTTTCATAAATGGGTGAGGAAAATAACAGAATGATTTTCATGATGATAGCAGCCGGGTTGGGTGCGTTGATTCTGATATGCCTCATCAGAGCAGTTCTCGGTCCAACAGCCCCTGACAGGCTGGTGGCAATGGATACAACAAACACACTGGTGGTAGCTGTTTTGGTGGTTTTGGGCGCGGCATGGAATGAGATCATTTATGTGGATGTGGCTATTGTCTACGCCATGTTATCCTTCGTATCCACTCTATATATATCTAAATACCTGGAGGCTGCACAATGATTCATATCGACATCCTGCTGGGAATAGGAATGCTCTTCCAGATTCTGGGTTCCCTGGCATTACACCGGTTCCCTGACGTCTACACAAGACTGCATGGGGCGACGAAATGCTCCACATTCGGTTCCATATTCATATACCTGGGAGTTATCGCCTACGGGATCACGCTACCTGACTCCGGACTTATTCTTGGAGTACACACTATGCTAGTGATGTTGTTAATACTTCTGACAAACCCCACCGGAGCGCATGCCATAGCAAGATCAGCCTATCGATCCGGCGTAATGCCTAAACAGGCTGTGGTAGATAAAATAAAGGAGGATGGGATATGATTTCCATCGTTCAGCTGTTGATACTGGCTGGCATAGTGGTTTCGGCATTTTTTGTTTTAAGGTTTAAAGATCTCCTGGCTTCGGTGATTTCGCTGGCAATAATGAGTCTACTCTTATCAATAGAATTCTATATCCTGCAGGCCCCGGATGTGGCTATCGCGGAAGCGGCTGTGGGTGCTGGATTATCTACCGCAATATATGTTATTGCAATAAAAAATAGCAGCAGGTGGGAGGCATGAACGGAGAATTCTATAAGATGCTGGTGTGTATGGTACTATTCGCATTCCTCTCGGCTGCTGTAGCCAGCATACACCCCTTCGGGGAGCCTCCAAGCGAGATGGATGATTATTTCATCAGAAACGGGCAGAGGGAAACAGGAGCTAATAATATAGTAACGTCAATAGTGTTTGATTACCGGGGTTTAGACACTCTAGGTGAAGCAAGTGTCTTGTTCACGGCAGTAACCGGGGTTTTTATGTTGTTTGCGGGGAGAAAATGAACGGGATGTCAAAAATCGTAAAGGTCACAGCATGTATCTTGATAATACCCGGAATAGTGTTTGGTTTATATATCATCATGCACGGCCATCTCACACCTGGAGGAGGCTTCCAGGGCGGGGCGGTTATAGCCACCATATCAGCTCTCTTTATCATAGCCTACGCCGACGAAATCAGGGGAGTGTTAGACAAAGATATTCTTTCGTTAATGGAGAGTATGGCTTTAATAGCTTTCATCTCCCTCGCTTTCCTAGGCCTGTCCACAACATTCTTCCACAATTTTCTAGTCAACGGGGGAGGATTATTTGGAAACCCGGTTTCTGGAATCAATCCAGGAGATCTCAACACAGGGGGTGTGATTCCCCTGATGAATCTGGCGGTGGGTTTAGAGGTTTACTCTGCATTATCCCTGATAGTGGTTGTGATGTACTTCGGATCGAAACAGGAGGTGTTAGAGGATGTTAATTGATCTTCCATTCCTTGCTGTGGTAGTCCTCCTAGCCTTAGGGGTCTATGCGGTCGTGTTCAGACACAACCTGATTAAGATAGTGATGGGAGTCCATATCCTCGGCTCCGGGGTGAATCTCTTCCTGATTAGCTTAGGATATCGAGAGGGTGGTGTTGCGCCAATATTCACTCATGCACCGAAACTGGAGATGGTTTTGCCCACACCCCAGGCCCTGACCCTGACAAGCATAGTAATAAACCTGGCCGTAGTGGCTTTGATGTTATCTCTCATCATGCTAATCTACAAGAGATATAAGAGCCTTGATTCCAGGGATAGGAGGTTGATGGGATGATCCTAGTTGAACATGCAGCGATTTTGTTAATAGCATTCCCCCTGCTGGGGGCGTTTATCACACCCATTGTTGGCAGAGTGAATTCTCTGTTTAGAGATACCTGGGTAATAACTGTTTTAGCATTCACTGAATTATTAGCTGTTCTACTGGGCTATGATGTACTACAAAACGGGATCAGTGTATACACGTTGGGAGCCCGGCTTCCGGCACTCACATCCCCTTCGGGGATTCCTGTTCGAATCATCCTGGAAGTGGATGCCATGAATGCGTTTATTTCGGTGATAGTGAGCAGCATAGCCTTGGTTGTGGTCTGGTACTGCTTAGGCTTTATGAATCAGTCCAGGGTATTGGATAAACTTTATACCCTGATTCTATTGCTTCTCACCGGGATGCTTGGTTTAACCCTGACCGGGGATTTATTCAACCTTTTCGTATTTCTTGAGGTGGTGTCGATTTCTTCAGCAGCCTTGATTGCCTTCTATGTTCACAGGGGTGAGTCCCTGGAGGCTGCGTTTAAATACATGGTCCTATCCTCTATTGGGGCCTTGATGGTTTTGTTTGCGGTAGCCCTTATCTACGGGCAATATAATCTTTTGAGCATGGCTGCGGTAGCCGATAAAATCCAGAACACCTTCCTGGATGAGGTAGCTATGGTCTTGTTGATTTCAGCATTCCTGCTGAAGGCTGGCTCAGTCCCGGCTCATATGTGGAAACCAGACGCCTACGGGGAAGCTCCCGCTCCGGTAGCTGTGCTGCTGCTTACATCAGCCCTGGTATGCCTCTATGTTTTATTCAGGATAATATTCACCGTCTTTAATCCCGCAACACCTCTGCTGGGCTGGGTGTTGGCTATCCTGGGGGTATCATCCATCTTTTTGGGTGTTAGCATGGCCCTGATCCAGAATAACCTGAGTAGATTAATCGCGTATTCCGCGATTGCGGAGATTGGGTTCATCCTCCTGGGAACCGGTTCAGGGTTAATCGAAGCCCCCTACCTCTCTATGGTTGGCTTCAATGCAATCTCGGGGGGCGTGTTCCATATCCTGAATGATGTCCTGGATCTGGGGTTGTTGTTTCTGGCAGCTGGAGCTGTCTTTTACCTTACCGGGGAAAGGGATTTAAACCGGATGGGAGGTCTGGGGCACACTCAACCCCTTCTGGCAGTATTCTTTCTGGTCGGGATCTTCGCAGTCTCCGGTCTGCCACCATTTAATGGCTTCGCCTCAAAGATGATGATCTATGAATCCGTTTACGTCTTCAACCCCCTGCTTGCGATTATCGGAATCCTGGGCAGTATCCTGATGCTGGCCGTCTTCGTCAAGGTCTTTTTTAGCATATTTCTAGGGGTTTCCCCTGCCAAAGGTCATGGGAAGCTACCTAAGAGCATGTTGGCGGGGATGGGTGTTCTAGTCTTACTGATCATCTTGATTGGTTTATTCCCTGCCCTGGTTGTGGATTACCTCATAAGCCCTGCTGTTAATGCATTAATCAATTCCCAAAACTATATAGGGGGTGTGCTATGAACTTTGTGCTCGATACTGGTGTCGGGTTCTGGAATCCGCTAGTGTTCGTGGCAGGGTTATTGCTCGTGCTCCTGGTTTCTTATCTAATCTGGAGCAGGGGGGAGAAAGGCTGCCAGCGAGGGGTTCAGGGTGAGGCGTTCTTTTCCGGGGACCCGGCTCCAAGAGATGGTGTTCGGGCCCAGGACCTGTACTGGGGTTTTATGGAGACATTCAAGGTTTACTATGAATGGATGGTGAACCTGCATACGGGAGTAATAAACGATTATGTGGCATGGTTTATAGCCTTAATGGCTGTACTCCTGATTTTGGTTGCATTGTGAGGATATGAAAAATGACCGGTAAAGCAAAGAAACTGAGGAGGTTGATAAAATCCATCTGGGTGTTCAACTGGTTTAATTCCTGCGGGTTCACGGAGCTTGTTCCGGTAGTCGGCTCAAGGTGGGATATGGAGCGGTTTGGGATGATCGTTACCGGGACCCCAAGACATGCGGATGTCTTATTTATCGCAGGATACCAGACCCATAAATCAATTAAGAGGGCTAAGAGAATCTTTGAGCAGATGCCGGAGCCGAGGGTGGTTGTTGCATTAGGGGCTTGCGCCATGACAGGGGGGATGTACTGGGATTCATATAATACAATAAAGAGATTGGAGGATTACCTGCCGGTGAATATTTATGTTCCGGGATGCCCTCCCAGGCCCGAGGCTGTTTTTGAGGCATGCGAGAAGATATTTGAGCATGTATTGGAGATGAAGGATGAATGAACTGGATTTAATAGATGATTTCGACCTGGAATTCGGGGTTAACGCAGAGAAACAAAGAGACCGCAGGGTCTGGGTGACTGTTGATAGGGAGGCGCTGATGGATGTTGGCAGGTTCCTGTTTGATAAGGGATTCGAGCATTTATCTGCGATTTCCGTAACAGACTATCTGGATGAGGGAGTATATGAGCTCACATACCACCTCTGGAGTTACTCGGATAACTTTCTGGTTACTGTAAAAACCAAAATATCCCGAAATAAACCGGCTATTGACTCTGTCACACCCATATGGGGTGAATCCGCCCAGATACATGAGAGGGAATTACATGAATTGTTTGGTGTAACCTTCGAGGGCAACACGGATTTAGCTCCCCTGTTCCTGGAGGACTGGGATGGTCCACCACCGTTCAGGAAAGATTTTGATTGGAGGAAATACGTTAAAGAGAACTACTATGATAAAGAAAATGAACGAGAAAAACACTACTTCATATGAGCTGTTGTTTGGACCAGCTCATCCCGGTTCCGGAAACTTCTCAGTCAGGTTGAGGGTGGATGGGGAGCAGGTTACTTCAGCTAGAGCGGATCCTGGATACCTGCACAGGGGGTTCGAGAAATTAATGGAGTACCGGGACAGGATGCAGAATTCAATCCTCTCCGATAGGGTCTGTGTTTTTGAAGCCCTGAACTGGAATCTCGTGCACGCAGAAGCCGTGGATGAATTAACCGGGGAGGAGATCCCGGAAAAAGCCAGGTACATAAGGGTTTTGATGGCTGAACTTTCAAGGATTCAATCACATCTCATATGGTATGGTGCAACGTCTATGGGCATTGGTTTCGATACAGGGTTTAAGATAGCCTTCGGGTACCGGGATTATATCCTGGATTTGTTCGAACTGGTAACTGGGGGACGTGTTTATCCTGCAGGGTATATCTGTCCCGGGGGGGTGAGAAGGGATTTACCTGATAGCGCGAAAGATAAGATAATACATGTTTTGGGGAAGACACGGGAGATGTTGCGCAAATGCGAAAGCTTTGAGAAAACAACGCTTCGGCATAGAACCAAAGGTGTTGGCATCCTAAATAGGGGGGATGCTCTCAGGTTGGGTGCGACTGGGCCGATAGCAAGGGCATCAGGCATATCCTCTGATGTCAGATTTGATGACCCCTACGAAATCTATCCCGAGCTGGATTTTGAGATTCCAACAAGAGATGAGGGTGACGCGTACGCTAGGTGTATAGTCGGGAGAGAGGAGATTCAGGAGTCAATAAGGATTGTTGAGCAGGTCCTGGAGAGGATGCCTGAAAAGAAACTGGAGCCGATAAAGCCTAAACTAGCCAATAAAATCCCGGAGGGGGAGGTGTATGTGCGAAACGAAATCGCCAGAGGTGAAGCTGGAGTTTACATGAAGTCTGTTGGGGAGGAAACCCCCTACAGGTGTAAAATTCGGGGGCCATCTCTATTACATATGGTTCCTGTCCTGGAGCATTTACTTAAGGGGTCCCAGATTGCTGACGTCCCGGCAATATACTGGAGCCTGAATATTTGTCCGGCGGATATGGATAGGTGATCTCAGATGATAAAAACAATATTGGAGTTAATCAGGAACCTGTTTAAGAAACCGATGACGGTCAGGTTCCCCCATGAATCGATAGAGATACCAGAAGGCTTCAGGGGAGAGCACGCCTATGAAATAGATAAGTGCGTGTCCTGTGGCCTGTGCTTTAGGGTATGCCCCAACAGGGCGATAGAGATGATAGAGGCGCCAGAAAAACATAGAGATAAATACCCTAAAACCTATCCACGAATAGACCTTGGGAAATGCTGTTTTTGCGGTTTCTGCGAGGACATCTGTCCAACCGATGCCGTGAAACTCACCAAAAACGTGTATCTCTCCACTTTTGACTCAAAGAGTGTAATCAAGGAGCCGATAGAAAAATGATGTGGATTAATATTATGTTGATTCCGGTGGTAGGGTTTATTGCGATAGTAATAGGGTTGCTTTATGCAGGCATAGACCGGGTTCTTGCTGCGAGAATGCAGGAAAGGGTTGGTCCACCCCTCACCCAACCGTTTCTGGATGTTTTTAAATTAATGATTAAAGAAAACATTATTCCAGAGAAGTCAGTGAAGTGGTTGTTTAATTCGATGCCGATAGTCTGTTTAGCGTCCACCATCATAATCCTCTTTTATCTGCCCTTCGGGGGTTTCAGTCCCATCCTGGGAGATCATGGAGACCTTATTCTCGTGCTCTATCTGTTGATTGTTCCCGCCCTGACTCTGGTAATAGCCGGGTTCTCTTCCGGATCCCCCTATGCGGTTGTTGGAGCACAGAGGAAGATGATTATGATGATGAGCTACGAGTTCCCCCTGGCTATTACCGTCGTTTCCATTGCCTGGTTGCTTACCGTATCAAATGTACCTGATCCATTCTCTCTGCAGGCGGTAACCGGTAATCCTGTTTGGGGTCTGGTAGGTCCGTTAGGTTTTTTGGGATTAATCCTCCAGTTACTGGTTCTGTTGTTTGTTATGCCAGGGGAGCTTGGAAGAATCCCCTTTGATGTCCCTGAAGCGAGCCAGGAGATAGCTGGCGGGATTCTGGCGGAATACTCTGGCAGAAACCTTGCCTTATTCTATCTTGCGGATGCAGTGAAGGTTGTCGTATTCGCCTCAGTTATCATAGCCCTGTTTTTCCCACACGGCCTGGGTGTATCAGGTTGGGTGGGTGTTCTAGCGGACTCCATACTCTTTTTCATTAAATTATTTCTGCTGATGTTCCTGTGCTCTACATTCATCCGGGTGGCAATGTCACGGTTTAGGATCACCCAGGTTGTTTACGTGTACTGGATCCCATCAGTCCTGGTTTCTTTAACCGGGTTGCTGCTGATGCTGGTGGATGCATTATTATAAGTTCCCCGTGCTTTTAAGACAGAATTCGATACCTTATTTGTATGGCTAAAGAATCCCTGCCCAGGGTCTACGTTGGTGTAATGTTTGTCTCAGCTTCTGCCCTTATGCTCCAGATAGCGTTGACCCGGGTTTTCTCTATAAGCCAGTACCATCACTTCGCTTTCATGGTGGTTAGCATAGCATTCCTTGGGTTTGCTGCCAGCGGAACCTTCCTGTCCATTAAATCCTCCCTGATTGAGGGAGAAACAGGACGTTACCTGGCAGAACTATCACTGCTCTACTCTGTAAGCGCCATCCTGTCCTTTATCTTAACCCAGCAGATACCATTCGACCCCCACATGGTGACCTGGGATAGAAACCAGCTGATCTATCTACTGCTTTATTATATGCTGCTGGCTGTTCCATTCTTTATCTCAGGGCTCGTCATCGGGCTGGTGATTGCCCGGATTCCCAAAAGGGTTGGTGAGGTATACTTCTACAACATGGCGGGATCGGGCCTGGGCTCTATTGTTGTAGTATACCTGGCGTTCCATCTGGCGGTGGAGAATCTTATCGTGGCAGCTTCTCTCACTGGTCTGCTGGCTGCCATGGTTTTCCCGAGAGGAGGGAACAGAATACGTGCTGCTGCTGTTTTCTTTTTGATTGCTTTCCTTGTTGCCCAACCATTCCTTGAGGTGAAGGTTTCATCCTACAAGAGCCTCAATCGTTTACTTAACAGCCCTGGGGCAAAAATTATTGGCACTGAATGGAACCCCCACTCCAGGGTGGACCTGATTAAGAGCAAAGGGGTTAGGTACCTTCCAGGACTGAGTCTGGCTTATGCTGGAGCAATACCCGAGCAATATGGTCTCACTCTGGATGGCGGCTCCCCTAATGCAATAACCTTCTATGACGGTAACATCTCACAGGTTAAGTATCTCAGCTATATGTCTTCCTCACTGGGCTACATATTAGGTGAGAGAGACAGGGTTCTGTTGATTAATCCAAGGGGGGGTCTGGGTGTTTTAACTGCACTATACTATAACAGCTCCAGGATAGATGCAGTGGAGTCAAACCCATCCGTTATTAAATTAACCATGGAGAGCAACATCTCGGGGGGGATATACAATCATGAGAGGGTGGATGTGGAGGTAGAGAACTCCCGGAGTTTTATCAGACGCTCACCCCAAAAATATGACTTGATTGTTTTGGCGGTAACAGATGATGTATTAGCAAGCTCCACGGGATTATACAGTCTCTCAGAGGACTACCTCCACACAGTCCAGGCCTTTAAAGAATATTTCACCCACCTTTCGGGGGACGGTATATTGCTGGTTACGAGATGGCTGCAGTATCCCCCCAGGGAGCTGCCGAGGACTGTGTCTATTGCGGTAACGGCCCTGGAGTCAGATGGGGTTGATAATCCGGGAAACCACATGGCATTGCTGAGGGGGTACTCGTTCTTCACTCTCCTAGTCAAGAAGAAACCCTTCACTATCGAGGAGGCTGATGCTGTGAGGGAATTCGCATCCAACCGATTCTTTGATATAGTCCATCTACCTAACGTCACCATGAAAGAAGTTAACAGATTCAACAGGTTCCCCAACCCAGTGTATTATGAAATGACAGAGTCTATTCTGGAAAAAGAGGAGAGGCAGAGCATATACAGTGAATACCTCTTTGATGTATCTCCTTCAACGGACGATAAACCCTTCTACTCCAGCTTCTTCCGGTTAGACAAGATACTGCCACTGTACAGGAGTATGGGAGAGAAGTGGGAGCCGTTCTTCGAGGGCGGGTTCCTATCCCTCTTCGTGCTCCTGCAGGGTTCTATATTAACCCTTGTGCTTGTGCTGCTGCCCCAGCTATACTACCAGAGGATTACGCTGCAGGTGGAGAAGAAAACCCTGATCCTGTATTTCTTCCTGATAGGATTAGGTTACATGTTCATGGAGATTTCGTTGATACAGAGGTTCATCCTCTTCCTAGGGCAGCCCTTTTATTCCATCTCTATCATAATAGCCTCCCTGCTTATCTCCTCCGGATTGGGCAGCCTTTTTTCCAGCAGACTGGATACAAGGAAACTTGGGACTATCTTGTTTATCATACCCCTGCTGTTGTTAACATATCATGGTGTGTTATCTACGGTATTCAACGCATTTCTGGGTGATATCCTCTTAACTAGGGTGTTTATTTCATTCATTCTACTGTTTCCCCTCGGCTTTGTGTTGGGCATGCCCTTCCCCCTTGCTGTGAGAATAGCTGACAAGATAAACAAGAGACTGGTTCCCTGGGGCTGGTGCAGTAATCTTTCGGCTTCAGTGTTAGGTCCCGTGTTAGCTGCTACAATCGCCCTCTACTTCGGATTCACATCCGTTTTCATGCTAGCGGCTATATCGTATCTCGCATGTCTCCTCCTGGTCAGGTATTCTGTTCCATAGCCTCCCCAGTCATAGGAACAAACCTCACCCCCGTGATGTATTCAGTCACCACACCCCCACCTGTTTTTTTTACCAGGGTGAGAGTCTGGTGGTATCTAACACTCCCTAAGGGAATAACCAGTCTCCCACCTTCCTTCAGTTGCTCGACCAGTGGGGGCGGTATGTGGTTGGCGGCGCATGTTACTATAATGGCATCGTAGGGTGCGTGCTCCTCCCAGCCAAAGTAACCGTCTGCATTCTTCACATCCACAGCATAACCCAGCTTCTCCAGGGTTTCATCAGCCCTCGAAGCAAGCTCGGTTATTATCTCAACAGAGTATGTTTCATTACATAACCCAGATAAAACCGCGGCCTGATAGCCTGAGCCGGTTCCTACCTCAAGAACCCTCACTGAATCATCCAGCTGAAGGGACTGCGTCATCAAGGCCACAATATACGGCTGCGATATCGTCTGCCCATGCCCTATGGGCAGGGGATGGTCTTCATAGCTCATGTGTCTATAGCTGGATGGAACAAACTCATGCCTGGGGATGCGGGCCATAGCATCCAGAACCCGTCTATCATAAATGTCCCTGCCCTCCAGCTGGTTTTCTACCATATCCCTCCTGGCTGTCGTGTATCCCTCATTCTCTGGTATCGGAGCCGAGGTGTTCAACCATGCTGACGACGTCGTCCCAACTGCTGACTCTCTTGCTTCCTCTCTATCTTCCAATAAACAGCAAGCAAATATTGCAATAAAAATTAACACGTAAACCAGTAGCTTTTTAGGAAACATCATCCTCCCTAAACCATTAAGTAAACAATCAATATCAAGGAAAAACCACAGCTAATCCTACAAGAACCAGGGGGTAAAGAAGGCTCCTAAGCAAGGGTTTCTTCTGGCTCCAGTATATAAAATATACAATGGGGAGATAGGCTATGTTATAGATCCTGCCCTTTTTAACGCTCTTTAAGGCGCTCTTGTAGAGTGACTCACCGTCGAAGCGGCTGGGGAATGAGTTGAAGGCGAGGCTGAACCCAACCCAGAGCATAAGCCAGCTATATGGGGAGTCCACTAGACGGGTTAAATAAAAAAGAACCAGGGCAGAGGCTGTATTAAAGAAAAGGGGGCCCATGACGATGAGAAACTCCTGCAATACAGTCCGGGGTTTAGAGTGCACAACATAACCCAGCGGGTTTGTTGGCTGGAAGAGAGAGTATTCTTTCACCTCCACACCAGCTATCTTGCAAAAAACCATGTGCCCCAGTTCATGGGCCATAATGCCCGGGAAAGTAAATCCTAAAACAAACTCCTCCAGTTTAAACATCATCACATGATCTTGACCACAGTGGAGCCCAGGGGTGCTTTAACGTCCCTCGATACCGGAAGGCATTTAACCCTCATCAATAAAACAACCTTACCCTCTGTTTTCTCCGGGTAATCTGCAAGGGTTTCATAGCAGCCCATACCCTTCGCTATCACCAAATCCGCACCATCCCAGCTTTCACAGAAGTCCCTGCCTGTTTTCTCGAACCAAACACCGATGGAGTCACCTCTCGGAGTAATCCTGTGTTTATCATCCAGTCCCGCTTTTTTTATCTCCTCAACGGTAGCGTCATCCTGCACCGGCCTGGACAGGGGGGCGATCTCTATTTCAGCATACCTGTCGAGTTCCTCGATGAATAATTTATCAAACACAACCTCAGGAGCATTATCTGTGACATAAAGAATCCTCTCACATTCTTTAACTCTCCTGTAGACCTCCTCTGATTCATCTATGGCGGGGTTTTCCTTCACAATCCTGAAGAGCTCATCTTCCAGCCTCTCCAGGTCTGGTTCATGGTCTCTGGCCCCGAACTCCAGCGTATTGCCTGCGAGAGCTATTCTTAGAGCAACCATGAATCTCTCTTTATCGTCCAATATTTCATCAACATACTCCCTCAGCTTCGGGTAAATGCTCCAGGCAACCCCGAAGCTCTCCCTTTTTATATCCTTCATCGGGTCTTTGTTGCCTGTAATGGATTCAACTATCCTGTTCCTCTCGTAGGCCAGCTTCGTGGTCGACCACCTGCTTGTAAAGTTTATACTGTATAGCTTCGACAACTCCCTGACCACCTTCCTCCTAGTTTCATCATCCTCTCTCTCGCAGAACATCAAAGCTCTTTTTAGCATGCAGGGACCGCACTCCGGGTATAGTTTCATTGTATCTAATATTAAAGTGAAAGCATATATTAAATGGAATAAGGTGCATACTATTGCTGGAGGTGGGAGTGTGAGGGGAAAGAGGGTGAGGGAGTCTGTTATCGCAGGTTCATGGTATCCTGGCAACAGGGAAACGCTTGAAGACATGCTCGAGGGTTTCCTGGATAAGGTAGGGAACGATGCTATTGAAGACGTCAGGGCTCTGATATGTCCCCACGCAGGTTACGCTTATTCAGGGGGGGTGGCAGCGTGCAGCTACAAGCAGCTGCGAAACAAGAGTTTCAGAAAGGTTATATTACTGGCTCCAAGCCACCAATATCCTTTCCAGGGTGTGTCCGTAGGAGACTACACACACTATAGGACCCCTCTGGGTGAGGTTCCCGTCTCAGATGAGTCATTTGAGTTCGTATCTGAATCAAAGATGTTCTCTTCCCTAAAGGAGGCTCACCTCAAAGAGCATTCGCTGGAGATACAGCTTCCATTCCTCCAGATGGTGCTGGATGATTTCTCTATAGTGCCCCTGGTTTTCGGGAGGCTTAGCCTGGATGAACTCAAGTGCGCTGCTGATGTGATAATAGAACATCTGGACGAGGAAACCCTGCTCGTGGTCAGCACCGACCTCTCACATTACCACCCGTATGAAGAAGCTGTTTCCCTGGACGATGAATGCATCAAATCGATTCTTTCAATGGACACCGAGAGGGCTTTAAGAGGGGAGATGTGTGGTAAATACGCTGTCTTGACTGCGATAGAGATAGCCAAGAAGATGGATTGGTCTACAAAGCTGCTGGAATACCAGAACTCAGGTGACGTTACGGGAGACAAGTCAGGTGGCGTGGTTGGGTATGCGTCTATTGTATTTTATGGAAAAATCAAAAAGGAATCCGCAGAGGGCGAGGTTGGCGTGGAGCAGCAGAGATACCTGCTCAAGGTTGCGAGGAAGTCAATCGAAACATATATGATGGACGGCAGGCTCCCTGAGGTTGAAGCCAGATATGATGAGCTGAAGGAGATGAAGGGAACCTTTGTCACTCTGGAAAAAAACGGCCAGCTAAGAGGCTGCATCGGCAACATCATGCCCGAGAAGGAGGTTTATGTCAGCGTCAGGGATAACGCCATAAGCGCTGCCTTCAGGGATCCTAGATTCATTTCCCTAAAAAGAAGCGAGCTGGATGGTTTAGAGATTGAGGTCTCGATTCTCTCTGTTCCTGAGCTGATTAGGGTAGAAAATCCAGAGGATTACCTTGATGAAATAGATGCGGGCAGGGATGGGATTATAATCAAGAAGGGTGATAAGAGTGCCACCTACCTGCCGCAGGTCTGGGAGAAGATTCCTAAGAAGGAGTTATTCCTTGATTCCCTTTGCCAGAAGGCCAATCTTCCCATGGGTTGCTGGAGAAGCGGGGGCGCGGAAATCTACCGCTACAGGGTGCAGCATTTCAGTGAAGGTGAGGTCTGATTTCTACTTTTATTTAACAATTTCTTATTATTTAACAGCTTAAAATGGAGGAATGGGATATTCTTAAATCTGTTGTCGAGAAAGGCGCTTCTCCCGGTAAAAAAGACGAGAGCACCCTGGAAGAGGTTGTTGGAGGTGAATACGCTTCTACGACAGAGAAGAAGTTAAATGGAATTGTAATAAACAAAACCGATGCACTGGTTCTTAACGAGCTCATGGGTGAGGGCAATATACGCCTGAAGGAGCTAAGAAAAAACGTTAAAAAAAGCAGGATATCAATCTATCACTCCCTGAAGAAGCTGGAAGAACGCGGATTCATCAGAAAAGAAAAAAGCAGCGTTAGACTGGAGGAAAACAAAATCACCAGAATGCTGAAAAAACTCAGTTCAGAGGGATTCAACTTCAACAAATTAACGGGTAAGAGAATCAGGTTGTTACAGTCTCTAACCGTGTGGAAAAGCCCTGATGAGATCTCCACGGATTTGGACATATCCGTCTCATCAGCATATAAATATATAAGTCAACTTGATTCAGTACTGGATAATAAAAAAAACAATTACAGAATAAAGAGAAACAAAAAAACACTTATCGAGTTCCTTGAACTCATTGATGAAGGGGAATCAAGGGGTTCCGTTGAACTCTGGCTCTCACAAAACGAGGCCCTCATAAAAACCGAAAAAGAATATGGTGGGGGTCTCACCTCCTTTTCAAGATTCGATGACTTCGGCATAGATGTAGGTCACATCAGCTCAAGGTATTATTATAAACCTGCCAGAGAGCTCTGGCCGGAGGAGATACTAGTGCATTCCATAAAGTCCTCTGAGAACAGTGAAATGCTCTCCTACAGTATAGCATTCTACCTCAACAACAGCGAATTGTTGAATCCTCTTTTAATAGAGAAACTAGCTAGTAAATTTGGGGTGATGGATCTGTGGATGGATATCCAATCGTATATAACTGGCAATAGCAGAGTAAAAAACGATGACATGTTTATCCATAGGGAAGAATTCAGTGACCGTTTCGGCTTTGATTTCCGGCAATACGGGGGAGACAGCAGGAATGAGAAAGTAAAGCTTTCCGATGAGGTGTTATTTATTTCCAAAATCATCTCACTCAATCCTGTGGATGTCCTAGAGTGCGAGAAGCTGATTAAAGAGAAAAGGCTTGACTGGGGTGTTATAAAACGGCTTGTTCCCGATTCAGGGAATGCTCTACTGGAGCCCCTAATACTAAGGATGGAAGTGGTTAGCGAGAGAGCTGGGGTGAACATACCCATAATCCGTGACTTGAGGAATACCTTCCTCGAGGAAAAAATAAAAAACCTTCTGGATGAAAAAAGAACAGTTAAAAGTATACAGGAACACCTGGAAATACCAGAGTATCAGGTCAGGAACATCCTGAACAAGATGAGCCGGGAATACAAGATAAAAAAATTGAACACTAAACCCCTCATGTACTCTAACTTTGTTGGCATGGACTAATTATCCCCTTTTAAGCTTCACTTCCAGTATGCCGTTTTTGTAGGTGTATGTCATATCCCCCTCC
Source organism: Candidatus Altarchaeales archaeon ex4484_2 (assembly GCA_002254565.1). GTDB lineage: Archaea > Altiarchaeota > Altiarchaeia > IMC4 > QMZM01 > EX4484-2. Next base: position 19,283 of record NJEG01000006.1, read on the forward strand.
TCGACATTTGCAGGGAGCGGAAGCCTCTTATGGTATCTCCTTTCTTCCCCATCCACGTCAATGATTAATGTATTATCCTCTAATCGAAGTATTATGTCCTCCTTTTCCACACCAGGGAGTTCAGCAACAATCGTTAACTCTTTCTTTCCCTCGATTATATCTATTAACGGCTCTCTGCCTTCGAAGAGGTCTTTTTCCATTCCTATCTTCTTGATGTTGCCAAATTCGTTTATGGTGGGCTTACCTCCTGGGCCTGTCCTGATAGAGAAGCCGTAGATGTATGGCTCCTGTTCCATTATCCCAGATTCTATGCCGGGTATTTCATCGAATATTTCATTCAGGCGTTCCTCCATTTTCCTGAATTCCTCCTCCAATCCCTCAAAGAATCCCTCGTTGTCAAACGGCCTTCTTTTTCTCCTCCATGGATCCATGTCTCTCACCTTGATACAGTATACTATATCCTATACTTAAATAATAGCTTCCACATACTATATTGATGAAGTTGGACAGGAATCCAGTCACAGGTCTGCTTTTTGGCGTGATTTTGGGGATTATACTCTCCTCTGCTGTTGTGCATCTCGCTGACATGCGGGTTTGCCCCCAGAGAAACTGTGTTAATGAAGCTAGAATAACTCCTGTATTCAATGATGGATTTTTCCCTGTGGTCCACAGGGCCTTGCAGAATGCTAACCGGTCCATACACCTAATAGTTTTCGAGTTAAAGTATTATCCAAAATATCCTGGAAGCAAGATGAATATACTGGTCGAGGACATCATTAATGCCAGTAGGCGGGGTGTTGATGTAAAGATTATTGTGGACCAGTACTCTAAAGAAAATAACGCCTTTGATTTGTTACTAGCGGAGGGTGTTGACATAGTATATGATTCCGAGGGTGTTACGACACATGCCAAGACTGTTATCATTGACAGCAGAATGGTGGTACTTGGTTCAACGAATTTCAGCTACTACGGCTTGGAGAAAAACAACGAGGTTGATGTTTTGATTGATTCGGAGGAGATAGCTGTTTCCTATGAGTCCTATTTCAGAGAGATTTGGGATTGGTTGCATGAGGGGGTGTGACATGGATTCTTGGGGTATGTACTTGTTTATGTTTCTTTTCCTGTTTTTTGTCTATTTATGGCAGTTTCCGGTGTTTTCTCCTTACACTGAATACATTTTTGTTTTGTTAATTTTGTTGATAATATCCTATTTCTCCTATGGAAAAACAAAATACAACAAAGAAAACGAAAGAGAAATGATAGAATCCCTCCTAAACGAAAGACGAGAAAAAACTAGGTGAGCTTGTGCATATCCATACCCTCCCTTAATATAGTACTCCCAAACAACCTCTTATCTATACTGATGACATCCTTCTCCTCAAGCAGTTTACTCCATCTCTCGACCACACGTTTATCCACCTTAAGTATCCTGGCAGCATCCTCCAGCTTTATCTCACCCTCCTTACTGACAAGATTAATAAGGGAATTAATGGTATCCTTGTACCTGATGTCGCTTTCTATTGGATACCCACCATTTCCCTTTCCCCTACTCTCAGCTCTAATCGTCTTCTTCTCTACGTCAACAGGATTACCACCCAACACCCTCTCTTTAAAATCATTAACCACTTCCTTGCTTGCACCGATGTCATGTTCTTCCTTAAGCTGTAAAAGGTCCTTTTCAATCTTGCTAAGCTCTTCCCTAATCTTCCTCCTGTTTCTGTCAATTAATTTCTGGTCTTTGTTCTTCTCCTTATCCAGCTCCTCAATATTACCCCATTTTTCCTCAATCATACTAATTTTCTTGTCTATCCACAGTCTCTGGGACTTCAGCTTTCTAAGCTCGCCCTCCTTCTCTTTATAGATATCGCTTACTCTAGAAACAAGTTTCGGAAGATGTGTCATGCTCTGAACATTCCTTTTTTCCAGTTCATCAACGATTGTGGACTTATTCTTCTCCAAGTCCCTACTTATCTCTCCCAGTTTTTTCTCTTCTACCCTGAGTTCTTCCAACTGCGTGTTAATGTTGCTCCATTCCTCTCTGATTTTTTCCTTGTCCTCGGAAAGCTTTATTTTTTCCTTATTGATTTGCTCTACTATGTCATTTATTTCATTCCATCTATTGTTTATTTCCGACATTTCCTTATCTACCTTCAATCTATCGGATTCTCTGGTAAGGAAATATTCTTTGAATCTCTTCCTCTGCTGATCCTCCCATTCACTCCAAATTTTCTCCTGCCTCCTATGGAAGTCCTTCTCTCTCTTTTTTTGTTCCTCAGCCCATTTTCTTTCCTTATCTCTGAGCTTGTCCCATTCTTCATTAAGGCTCTTGAACTCGTCCTCAATTTTCTCCCTTTCCCTCTTAATCTTTTCCTTTTCAATATCTCTGAGCCTCTCCAAGCCATCGATTCTTCCCTTCATGGCTTTTTTCTCTGACTCAAACTCTTCTTTCTCCCTTCTATATTCCTTATGTATCCGATTTAGCTCTGTTTTAAGGGTTGAACACTTCTTTTTTGTTTCATCAAGTTCCTCTATTCTTTTTTCTAAAGATTCAATTCTCTTCTTTTCCGCTTTTCTCTGTTTCCCCAGGTCATTGAATTTCTTTTTTATGTTCTCCAAGTCTGTTTCAATACTAGCTAACTCAGAGTAGTCGTCAATGTTCTCATCGTCTCCATGTTCACTTGTTATTCTTGGTTTCATTTTCACAGAAAGATATGTTAATATACTATATAATAAAAATATAAAAATGGTTAATGGGATGTAATTAAATCCTTCAATCTACTAAGAGTGTTCACGTCCTTTATTCCCTTATCATACCTAATCCTGACCAGACGAGGAAACCTCAGAGCGTAACCGGATTCATATGTCTGCGATTTCTGGATTTCATCATAAGCCACCTCCAACACAACCTTAGGTTTAATCCCGATTTCCTTTCCCGACTCAACAACAACCAATGGTTTAAGTAATGATGTAACCTCCTTGAACTGTTTGTCTGTTAATCCTGTAGCCATCCTGCCCACACTCAAGAACTCTCCTGTGTCCTCGTCCCTTAAAGCCAGAAGAAATGAACTCATCCAGTGAGCTCTCCTGCCTTCCCCCCAGGTTGCTCCAACCACAGCCAAATCAAGTGTTTCCATAACCTGTTTTATTTTATACATGTACCCCACCCTAGAGCCGGGTTGATAAGGCGCTCCCGGGTTTTTCACCATAACCCCTTCGTGCCCCATTTTTATCGCCTTCTGGTAGAACTCATCTGCTTCCTTCAGATTGCTGGTTACCAGGTACTCCGAAAGCCGGAAACTATCGGTTTTGTTAATTATTTTTTCCAGAAGCTTTCGTCTATCATCAAATCTTTCACCCAATAACTCCCTTTCTTCATATAACACAATATCAAAGAGGTTGACTTCAACAGGTATCTGTTCCACAAGATCATTTATCCTATATTTCCTTCTAATCCTCTTTGACAGGTCCTGAAACGGTCTTGGGTTCCTGTCTACCTTGGACTGGATAGCAACAAGCTCTCCCTCAACGATAGCTGTTGAAGCCTTTATGTTATCTCTCGCTGCTGAAACAATCTCAGGGAATTGTTTGGTGACCTTCTCCAATCTTCTGGTAAACAACTCAATATTATCCCCCATTTTGTGTATCTGCAGCCTAGCGCCGTCGTATTTAATCTCAAAAGCTGCTGGAGTGATTTTTCCCAGAACATCTTCAATGCTCTCAGCTTTCTGGGCTAACATTACTTCAATAGGTCTCCCAGGTTTCATGGAAACCCTCCTGAGACCTTCATCCCCCTCCTGGCGTGCTATTTTTGCTACCTCGCCCAAGTCGCATCTAAGTGAACGAGCCCTCTCCAGCAGTGAAGCATCAACATTGAAAACAGAGGCTATTGCATCCCTGACAGTGCCTTCACCAACACCCAGCCTTAACTCCTCCAGCACCAGCCGGACCACGTATCTGCTCTCCAATGGTTTTGTCATGGACAGGAGTTCGCTGATGTATCCTATCTTCCTTTCCCTGGATTTTTTACCAGAAAGCTCAGCAAGCTTTGTTAGGTTGGAATGCACCTTCTCAACAGTTAGTTCTTCTGTGAAGAGTGTGGTCTGGGTCTTATTTACCAGAAGCTCCTCGGCCGCGAAACCAATATCACCTTTCTCTCTGATCTTATCCTCTACATGTATCTCAGAAGCTCCTGTAATATTCGACAAAACCTTAATCATCAGTTTATCCCCCATACCCAGTTCCTTCTCGCTCCAAAGGGGGAAAACCCTGCCTCTAAGAAACAGGAGCACTGTGGGCATCAAATCAACAGGTGTGTCGGAGATGAAGTCAGATATTATCGAGGTCTTCTCCAGCCTGCCGCTTGTTTTCTCCAGCTGCTGAAAGAGTTCGGCCATAAGGGAGAATTCCATTTTTTAATTGTTATGCTGATTCGACTCTCTAAATCCCTTCCACGTTCTTTTTAAGGTATGCTTCCACAAAGTTTTTCAGGGTCATTTGGGGGAAAGGGTATCCTGTGCAAGCACCCTTAAACTTAACCATGCTCCTATTCTCCTTTAGTCCTATCAGTTCAATATCCTCTCCCCTCTCAGCCATCTACCTCACCTTTTTTTTAATTCGATTGATATGAAAACAGGTCCTTTGATTGAGATTTTCTTGTTGTTGGATGTTATGTATCTCCTTATGATTTCATCTATCTCGATGTTTACGTATGATGGGCTCTTGACCATTCCGATTTGCATGGGTTCATGTTCTTTTTTTTCTATTCTGTATGCGAATAGGTTGGCTATTGCCTCCAGGTAGGTTATTCCTGTAGCAATTCCGTTTTCCTTAACCTTTACGAGGTTATTATCAAGTTTTTTAACATCATCCGGTATTCCATATACGCTACCCTCGTGCACATAAACCTCGTTCAAGGCAGCGGGACCCAAAAGATTCTTATCATCCTCCCTCTCAACGAGGTAAACCTCCAAAGACTCACCACCAAGAACACCCCCCCACACATGAAACTCACAGGGAGATCCCGCCTTAGCATTCCTTCTAGCCACCTTTATAATCCCTTCAACCAACTCCCTCCCTGAATCGGTTTCAGGCCGTGACTTAATGTTAATTCCTTCTGCAATCTCCTTGTCGCTGAAATCAAGCTTCCCATAAAACTGGGGATATCTTATCTCCCTAATGTCTTCCACATTCATTCTCAGCATAAGAATCCTCTCCAACCCAAAACCCAGATTAAAAACAGGAAACCTGATGTTGTAGTTCTCCAGCGACTCAGCAGAATAAATGCCGCAGTCTGCTATCTCTATGCCTCCAGAGAATATCTCGTACTCAGTATCCTTCTCATAGTAGTTGGAGGTGGCCTTTTTTTTCACAAACTCCAGTTCATTAAAGCCAAGCTGTTCAAGCATCCTCTCCGAGAGTTGTATGCTCTCTTCAAGGGAGAGGTCCTTATCAACGAGAACACATGATGCCCCATAGTGGGCTCTCAGGTGTGTGGCATCTATCTTCTGCTCTCTTCTGAATCTTAGACCTATGGAAAAGAGTTGCCAGGGAGGTTCACTGATTTTCTTGAAAGCTTCAATAGTAGGATACCATGCCGCGGTCATGTGAGACCTCAGCGTTACCTTGCTTGCTTCGGCCTTGATTTCCCTGAAGGCGGGAAACAACTCAATAAGCTCAACAGCATGTTTTTCATTAATATCAAGCTTCTGTACCATCTCATCAATCAAATTATCTCCCTCAATCAACCCCTCCCGATAAGACCTGAATATCTTCTTCAGCTTTGCTATATCTATTCCGCTATCCAGATTCTTGACTGCTCCTACCATCTCATGGCTTAAGCCGATGTCAGGCCTCGGCAACCCCGCCAGGTAATAGCACCTGTCAAGGACCACGGGAGCCTCAGAGCCATATTGTTTGTAGACGTCATCCTCTGTGATGAACAGCTGGTTTTCTATCTCATCAAATCCCGCTTCCAGAAATATTTCCCTTACCTCCTGGATTAACTCCTGCAGGTGGTGTGGTTTCCCCCTATCTATAATGTTCCTCATTTTTCAGCGTAATATAATATAGTAACCAATAGATAAAGTAAAAGTAAAGATGAACAAAATGATGTTGAGCGACCTTGGTGAGAAAAGAATCATCAAAGAATTAAGCAAGTCCCTGGACATAGGAGATGATGCAGCATATATCAGGTCAGGAGACAAGTATCTCATTTTGACCACGGACATGGCTTACGAGGACACCCACATACCTCCCCAGATGAGCTGGGAGCAAAAAGGCCGGTTGATTGTTACAGTAAACCTGAGCGATATAGCTGCTATGGGAGCTAAACCCCTAGTTTTTCTTCTGGGTTACGGTAGTCCCGATATGGACTACAGGGACTTCAAGGCATTTATTAATGGCGTGCATGACCAGTGTAATAGATTTAAAACGAAATTCGTTGGTGGGGATACTAACTGGATGCCTAAACTAACCCTCTCCGGTACATTGGTGGGAGAAACAGGGAACCCTGTTTTGCGGTCAGGTGCCAAAGAGGGGGATTTAATAGCTGTGACAGGGAATCTGGGAAGCGCAAGCATTGGAACAAAGATCCTTCTGGAAAGGAGCATATCCACAAGCGAGCTTGGTAATCCAGTATTCCAAAAGGCTCTTCAGCCCGAACCCCGGGTTGATGAAGGGCTCATCCTTAACCAGCACGTTAACGCGATGACTGACATCAGCGACGGTCTGGCTACAAGCTTAAGGGATGTTGCAGTGAACAGTGGAGTAGGGGCTAAAATAGACATAGAGAAGCTACCTGTGGCAGAAGAAGCTAGCATCTTAGCAGCCGAATACGGCCTGGATTCTGTTGAACACGCCCTCTATGGAGAGGGTGACTATGAGCTCCTTTTCACCTCCAACCAAAAAGAGATTGATGTAATATCCCGTGAGTTGTCCGTATATGTGATAGGGGAACTAAAGGGTAGTGAAGATATTGTTGCCGTGGATTCGGAGGGGGAGTTCAGGATAAAAGAACAGGGATACGAGCACTTCAGGTCATGTCCTCAAAAAACGTAATGTTTTTATTGTTATAAATCAAATCAGTTATGTGAGGTTGTTTTTTTTTATCTCATAAAAAAACTCACTTTTATATTTAAGGTGCGTGAACCAAATATCTTGATTGATAGATGAGGTGATGTTGATGGATGGGGAAAAAATTTTTAAGACAAGCATACCTAAACTGGATGACTACTTGGATGGTGGTCTGAGAGAGTCCTCTATGACTCTGCTGTGGTCTTTCCCGGGCATAGATAATTCACCTTTTGCATACCAGGCCATGGTGGAGCAGCTGGAGAATGGCGGCCGCTGTGTTTACGTTAACCAGTCCAAGATGAGCAATGCTGTCTTGAATGAAATAGAACACTATGGTTGGGACATAAAACCATACCTGGATAATGAAAGCTTAGTCTTTCTTGACGCCTACTCTGGTTTGATTAACATAGAATCAAGGGAGGCGTTTTCTGTTAAAAATCCCAGGAACCCTGACGAGATAACCAAAGAGTTGAATAGGATTCTGGACCTGGATGATGGAAGAGATACTATGGTAGTTTATGATTCAATCTCCACTCTCATAGACCACTGCGGAGATGATGCTGTCTACAAAATGCAAGAGTGGAAGGATATACTTAAAAAAAATAAAGCATTCGGTGTTTTCTTGTTCACGGAGTGGCCTTATGATGATAAGATTCTTGAGGAGTTGAGGAATGTTTCAGATGCCGTAATCGAACTCAGGGCTATAGAGGAAAAGGTCATCCTGAGAGAGTTTTTTGTTGTATCAAAGGTGGGATGGAACGGCAAGATCAAGAAGGGGGCTACGGCACCATTTAAGATAACAGTTCCCGGTGGTGTGATGATATACATTCCCAAGATACTGGTTACTGGTCCCTTTAACGCAGGTAAGAGTTCAGTTATTCACTCACTGTCCGATACAGCTGTTTCAGTGGAGCGGGTTGGAACTACTGTAGCATTGGACCATGGTCACGTTGACTATGAGGGTTTCTCTGTGGACTTGTTTGGGACTCCTGGGCAGGAACGATTCGACCCAATTTTGGAGATGTTGGGTGGTGAAGCTCTTGGGGTGATTGCTGTAGTGGATTCCACAAACCCTGATAGCTTTCCCCGGGTCAGGGAGATGCTTACCAAGACTAAGAGTGCAGGCTTGCCGTGTATCATAGCCGCTAACAAAAACGATTTACCTGGGGCATTGAGTGTTGAGGAGATAAGAGATGGGTTGGGCTTAGGTATTCCTATACCTGTGTTACCTGTGACTTCAGTGGATATCTCAAAGGTTGAGAAGGATAAACCGGCGAATCTTAAAAAGAAGGAATTGTATGCTCTGCTTGATGCTTTATTCAGCAAGATAGTATAATATAAAAAAACAAATCCAAAATAAAATTAAATGATGTGTGGTTTAAATGCCTAAATCAAAGAAGGAGGAATTGGCGGAGTTACTAGGTAATCTAAAGGATGTTGGAGATATAGATGGTGCAGCTATTGCTACAAGAGATGGTTTGTTGATTGCTTCTGAACTGCCAAGAGATGTTAATGCACAGACTTTCGCTGCCATGTCCGCGACCATGTTCGGCGCAGCTGAGACTGCAATTTCCGAGTTGAAGAAGGGCAAGGCGAGAAGGGTTATTTCTGAGGCTGAGGATTGTAAGCTGGTGGCTGTTGATGCGGGTGCGTCAGCAACCTTGGTTGCATTGGTTAGGCCTGAGGCAAACCTTGGTTTGATTCTGATGGAAATAATCAAGACGGCGAATATGACTAAGGATATCATGAAATAAGAATGTACTATGGAATTACCGCGAGGTAAACACGTAACCTCTGAAAAGTCAGAAAATTTTGATAAAATTTGTGATAAACTACCTGAGAGTTTCCGGGGTGCTATCTCTCTGGTTATGAAGGTGGATAACCACCTTTATAAGGCTGGTATCTTAATCAAGGCTGGTGAGATTCTTGCAGTTAGTCTTGAGGATTTGGATAAGGATCGGGAGGATTATGGGGAGGGGATTCTAGACAAGATCAAGGATATGGCTAAAAAGGGTAGGGGGGATGTTGATGTTTATTCTTTTGAAGAGACTGCAATGGACTTGGCTATCAGGTCTAACATGCATTTGATGTTTCGCTCTCCTCTAGATTTAATTCGTCTGGTGAAAACCAGAGAGGAGTTTGAGGAGATTAAGGAAGATAGGGAACTTGCTGAATTAGAAGTTGAAGAAGAGCCTGAAAAGAAGGCTGAGGAGAAGAAGGCTGAGGAGAAGAAGGCTGAGGAGAAGAAGGCTGAGGAGAAGAAGGCTGAGGAGAAGAAGGCTGGCTGAGGAGAAGAAGGCTGAGGAGAAGAAGGCTGAGGAGAAGAAGGCTGAGGCCAAGAAGGCTGAGGCCAAGAAGGCTGAGGCCAAGAAGGCTGAGGCCAAGAAGGCTGAGGAGAAGAAGGCTGAGGAGAAGAAGGTCGATGAGGAAGAGAATCTGAAGGAGAAAGAGCTTGAGGAGTTATCTTGGGAGGCGGAGCTGAACAAGCTGGATGAGGAATGGAAGAGCTTGGAGGAGGAGTGGGAGACCATACGCTTGTTTGAGTCTACTGCGCCTGAGGGCTCTAATGAGAAACAAAAGGGGTCTGAAGAGAAAGCGAAAACTCTCCCTGAGAAGGCTCATGAAGAAAAAAAGAAACCTGTGGAAAAGCCAGAGGAGAAATCCAAGAAAAAGGAATCAACTGAAGGAGGGAACCTGCTCGATAAAAAACCCAAGGTCAGGAAAGGTATTAAATTCACCGACAAAATAAAGCTCCTGAAATACTCTGGTTCGTCAGAGATTATAAGCTTATTGGATGGTGAAAAAACCATCAGGGAGATATGTATTGAACTGGATAAGGAGCCGGATGAAGTAATTCCCCTAGTTGATGAATTAAAGAAGCTAGGTTATATTCAAGAAGAGTGAACGAAACTTTTAAATACTAAAAAAACAAATTAGTAAAACACCACATAAGGGAAATGAAAATGTCATTCAGAAAAAGGAATATTTTGGTTTTTTTGACCTTAACTCTGTTATTAACCTCCATTACATATGCTGCCGATTGTGTTGTTGAATTAAAGGATGAATCAGATGCCTCTCACATAGCAGTGGATGTTTGCGAGAACGTTGGGACCTTTTCCGTAGGTCAATACTATGATGGATGGCATAGTCTCTCATATAACTACCCCAACCCCTGGAGGGGTACATATATCGCCCTAAAAGTTGACGGAAAACTCTATTCTAACTCTGTTTACATGACAGAAGCTGAAAGCCTGGGTGATTACGTAACCCAGTATCCCTATGTTTCTGGGAACTCAATAATCACTGAATGGATTTTGCCTGGGGATTTAAGGGTTAGGCAGGTTCTGGAGGCTGTTGACGGGGGAGTGGGTTTCAGTTTTGAGGTAGATAATAATGCCAAAGAAGATTTTGATGTGGATATGCGTCTGGTCTTGGACACCATGGTCGCTGGAAATGATGGGGCCCTAATCTACATTGATGGTATTCTGATAGAAAATGAGGAATCCTTTAAGGTATCTGATCTCTCCTCAAAGAAAATCAAGGTCCAGGATAGGGAAGATGATCCCCTGATTGTGGCTGTAGTTGACTTGCAGTCTGCAGGTGAACTGGAAGGATTTGATGAGGTGAAGGTTGCTAACTGGAAAACAAGTGGGAGCCTTGGAACCTGGGATTACTTGGTTAATCCTTCAAGGACTGTGGATTTAGATTCATCGTTGATTCTGTATTCCCCACATGTTGTCTCTCTAGAAGGGGGTGACTCAATCAGGGTGGGTATGCATTTCACTGGTCGTCTTAGGGAGAAACCAACATGCTTTGATGGTATACTCAATCAGGGGGAGGCTGATATTGACTGTGGAGGGTCTTGTTCTCCATGTGCCTTGGGTATGGGTTGTGTGAAAAACAGGGATTGTGTTTCAGGTTTCTGTGAATCTGGTGTTTGTGCAGAAGAGTCGATCACAACCACTACCAAGTCTACGACAACCACCCTACCTCCAACGCTTGGTATGGATTATACTGCTATTATCTTAGTAATCATTCTAGCTTTGGTTTTGGTAGTTGTTTATGTCTTGATAACTAAGAAGCCTCCTAAGAAAAAGGCTGAGGAGAAGAAACCTGAGTTGAAGAAGGCTGAGGCCAAGAAGGCTGAGGAGGTCCGGAAGGCTGAGGAGGTCCGGAAGGCTGAGGAGGTCCGGAAGGCTGAGGAGGTCCGGAAGGCTGAGGAGGTCCGGAAGGCTGAGGAGGCTTTGGAGAAAGCCGAGAAAGTCAAGGTCGTTGTTCCACAAGTGAAGCCAGTGGAAGGTGAAGTGGTCGCAGACAAGGAAAGGAAGGGAGAGAAGATAATCGTTAAGGTCTCCAACAACTCCGGAGAAGACATCAGCAAGCTGGAGGTGGTTGATGAAGTGCCTAAAGGTTCGAAACCCGAGATATCCAAGGACAAGGGAGTGTTGGTTGATGAGACAAATCTGGTGCTGAAATTCGGTGAATTGAAGGCCAAAACGAAGGCCAGCATAGTCTATGAATTAAAGGGTGTTGAAGAGGTACCTGAGTTGATAAGGATAAGCTTTTCAAGTGAGAATCCTATAAATGCTAGAATTAAATGATTAAAATGCCTTCATTAACCGAAAAAATCAAGAAAGTAGTTGGAACGGATAGTGGAATAATGGCGGTTACAATAGCGAACGATGAGGGGCTTCGCGTTGTCTCCACAACCGATGACGATGAGGCGGCAGCGAGTGGAGTCTACGAGATAAAACAAAAATTATCTGATTCAAAAGATAATTTCGTAACCATCTTTGATCGGGAAGGTTTAAAGTATCTCTACTCTGACGGCCAGTTCCATTACGTTATAAGATCAAAGAATCCATTGGACCAGAAAACCATAGATGATTTAAGGTATCTACTGGACGAGGACACTAAGGAGAGGAAAAATCGCAGACAGGAACGCCAGAAGGAGATAGAGGAGAAAAAGAGAGATAGGGAGCGGCGGCAGAGGGAGATAGAGGAGAAAAAGAAGAAACGAGAGGAGATAGCGGAGGAGATTAAGAAAAAGAAGAAGGACCGGAAGCAGATAGCGGAGGAGATTAAGAAAAAGAAGAAGAACCGGAAGGAGATAGAAACGGAGATTAAGATAAAAAAGAAGAAGCGCAAGAAAAGATGACGACATCAAAGAGCAAGAAAAAAAATAATCTTATCAAAAAAATAAATGGAGGTATGAAAAAATGTTAGAGAAAATATTAGCTGATTTGAATGGATTAGAGGGAGTAACCGGTTCTCTGGTTTCAGGGAAAGATGGTCTGGTGATTGCTGAGAGAGCGCCTGAAGGCACGGACATTGACTTAGCTTGTGCAATGGCTTCTACATTGTTCGGTACAGGTGAAAAGGCAATGAAAGAGCTTAAGCAGGGTGAGGTAATACAGTCCATGGTTGAGGGATCAGCCGGGAAGACACTGTTGATAGCAGGGAAAGAGGCTATTTTGGTGGCCATGACGAGTACGGACGTGAACCTGGGCTTAATCAGGATAGAGATGCGGAGATGTATCAAGGAAATCGAGGAATCCCTATAGGATAAGGACTCTTTTTTAAGGAGTTCCTTCCACAACTCCAAAGCATTTCAAAACGGAAATAATCTAGTTTTTAAAAAATAGGGGGGTTAATAAAAAAATAAGGCTCTTCTCCCCTTTTAGGGAGGAGTGTGTTATTTTTTGGGTGTTAGTGTAAACTTGGTTTTACCGGATTAGTCTCTTCTAGCAGTCTGCAGTAAATAAATATCAGATTCGTTGTAAACCTGTAATAATGGGACTGTGGGTTTCCTGGTTCTATATCGGCTATATTTCTTTATTAGATTTCATATAATCTATATCTGGGCCCGTAGGGTAGTCTGGATATCCTAGGGGACTTCGGTGAGCTTTTAGCTTGAAGCCATCCCTTGACCCGGGTTCGAATCCCGGCGGGTCCGCTGCTCCACAATGTCTAGCAAAATGAAGATTGATATACACACCCACTCCACGTACTCTGACGGCTACAACACGCCGAAGGAGATGGTGGAGTACGCTATGAAGATTGGCCTTGATGGCCTGGCAATAACAGATCACAATGAGATAAAGGGTTCATTGGAGGCGTTGAAGTATTCAACAAGAGATTTCACTGTTGTTCCCGGTGTGGAGGTCTCCTCTCATGAAGGGCATATACTCTGTCTTGGTATCATGGAAAACGTGGATAAGTATCTCCCTGCGGCGGAGGTTATTGACAGGGTTCATGATTTGGGAGGTATTGCGATAGCAGCACATCCCTTTGATAGATTAAGGAGTGGGGTGGGTGACCTCATATATGAACTGGATTTCGACGCGGTGGAGTTATACAACGGCCATACTCTGTTATCTACCCGGCGGTTAGAGAAAATAGCGAAGGAAATAAATAAGCCTGTTACGGGAGGCAGTGACGCTCACATTATGGATGACATAGGCTGCGTGTATATCAAGGTGGGGGATGACGTTCTGGATTCAATAAAGAAAGGCAGAATAGAGATTGTGTCAAATATCAGCAAATTAAGAATAATCAAGGGTTTCCTTAAGTCCAGACTGGGTTTACTCTGACTCCATCTTCCCTGAATCCCACCTGAATAATGCGTTGGGGAGAATTCCCTGTTTCTTTATCTTATATTCAAGTATTGCATGCTCTTTCGGTGGTATTTCTCCTATATCCCAGGTTAGTTTATTCCCTTTCCTGTGCACTCCGGCCGTGATTATGTTAACCTCCGCTCCATCAGGTATGGAGTCCTCTATTACGCAATCTTTCAGCTTGCTTCTTGTGTTATTCTCCACTATCACGTTCACCTCCTCGTTTTCTGCTGTTTTGGTTACCTCGATTTCTCCTCTATTTATCATATAGTTGTATGAGAAGCAGGCTGTAACTGCCAGAAGAAGAATCAATACGACTATAACAAGGGGCATCAACCAGTCAACCTTTATCTCAATCGGCGGTTTAGTGCATACTCTCTCGTCGACTAAAACATCTATTGTTTTATTATCTATCTCCTGCCCGTCCTGGTATAATGCTGCGGTAACCTTTAGATTCTCTCTGGAGACATCTTTTGGAGTCTTAAAGCTGTAGCCTATGGAGTTAATGGAGTCGGCTTCAACCACCCCCGTATCTCTTGTTTTCTCGTATATCACATCCCCTGCCTTGTTTTTCACACGCAGTTTCAGAGAGCCTTCGTTGTTTGTTTCCCTGCTTAAGACGTCTGTTTTTATGTAAACGCCATCTCCCGGACAGTATCTGCCGTCGATTTTGTCTGTTACTATCTCCGCTATCCCGAAGTCGCCCTTGGAGGCTGACAGGATTGGTTCCCCGTTTATGTAGCTGGTGGAGAAGGTTACGGTTTCCCCGGGCTCCATATCTACCTGAGTATAATAAAGTATAAGTGCTGAATCCCCTAGGATGGATGTGGAGGGTTCAACTGTGTAGTCCCAGGAGCTCTTCATGCTCTGCTTCCAGTTAGCAACTATAAGCCTGTCAGGGTATGTGAGGTTCTCTCCTTTAAGCACTCCAGTAGCTATAACTGAGGGATTATCTGCTTTGTTGTATGCTTTCCAGTACCTGTAGTTCAGTTCACTTCCCTGGTATTCTTTCTCATATGATTTCAGACCGTCTCCGGGGATGTAGATGGGTGCGCCGTCGTTTTCACCGAGCATGGTATCCAAATGTAGTCTAGCTCCAAATGATACCTTCACCTCACCTTCGTTTCTTGCTGTCAAGCTGATTCTTGTACCATCTTCCATTGCCTCAAGAACCTCCTCCACCTCTACGTTCCCGGGCAGACGCCAGCTCATCCTGATAGTGTCGCCTTGGCGGTGTGGTAGCATTGTTACATAGGCATCAAGGAAGTTCTCTTTTTCTGAGCTTATCTCCTCAGGGTTTATGGAGTTAGAGTAAAGCACGTCATCTACCTTCAACGTAATGAATGTACCCTTCCATGGTATGGGATAAGAGAAGGTCAGTTTCTTGAATTCACCGTCATATAATCCGCCAAGTGAGAAGGTCCCGATGTTCTCACAGTTTTCCACCACCATACCCACTCCTCTCTCATAGTCTTTGATTTCAATGATGCGCTCATCTGGAGGGCATATGTCTGCGGCATGTATTGCGTTAGCTGCCAGAATAAGTACTAGTGCCATAATCAGGATGGGTTTTGGTTCCATATTATATTATAACATGAAATTGAAAAAAGACATTTTTTTTATTCGATAGGAAATCTTAGAATAGCTGCCTTGCCCTTGAACGTGTTCCACAGCTGGAATCCCTCCTCGAAGTCGTCGGATACTATCTCCACAATGGCGTCTATGCTCTTAGCCTTCTTGTATAGTTCATCTATCACCTCATCTTCGAGGTTCTCCGACAGCATTAGTACCTCAACAGCGCCCATTTCAACTGCATTCTCCACGCTGTTGCCGTAGGTAACAGGATCCTTTGGTGTGATAAGCGCTTTCAGGAACCTCTGCATGTGCTTCTTCTGCCTGATCATTTCCACGTCGCTCAGGGCCTTCTTTGATTTTTCTATTAGTTCCCGTATACCTGACTCGTCAGTGTATGTGATATCCTCGACTGATGTGATTTTCTTTTTCAGTTCGTGGTTCAGGTAGTCGCCTTCCACGAAATCGTCTTTTGTACCTGCTGGGCCGCCTATTATTATACCTTTCAGGTTCTTGAGGTCGTCTAGGAATGCTTTGTTGGAATATTTTCCCACTCTTATTTTGAATTCGTGGGATTGTTCCTTTATGAGCCTCTCGAATCTCCGGTGGGATTGTCCACCTGCCCTGTGTTTACCGCTATAGCCTGAGGTGAGGTGTTTCACGATAGTGTACCTGCTTCCCTTCAGGTATGCTATAGTCGCCTCCTTGTTGTCTATCACAATAAGTCCATAGATGTCTTTTGGTGTTATTATAGCCTCAAGTGGCTCTATAATAAACTCCTGGTCGCATCTGTATATCCTGACCGATAGAGGCTCTGGCGACTCCACAGACCAGAGCTGGATGTCCTGTACTCCCTCTCTTTCGGAGATGTTTCCGCAGAATATGGCGAGGCCGTTTGGTGGTGTCTGCTTGAAGAGCTTCAGGTGTTGTATTGTTTTCTCCAATGCATCAGTCACGTTTTTCCTTGTTGACTTGGATTTAATGTTTGATGCTGTGCCCTGTTCATCCGATAACTGGGTTAGCACGTTGTTTATGTTATAACCTGCTGGGATATATACTGTTACCAGCTCAGTGTGTCTGCCTTTCTTGTTTTTCAGCTCGTTTACCAGTTTTTTCAGCTTGTACTCTCTTCTGGACTCCATTCCATTTGTTAAAATAAATTACAATTATCAATTCTTCATGCTAAAAAGAGCATCTAGATTGAACTCAATGGCAGTGAGCGGAACCTCAAGTCCGTGATTCTCTAAAACAGCAGGATGTAATTCACCAAAGAATCCGTAAGCTGTTGAGGCTACTCTACCCCCTATAAAGCTTCCATGCTCGAAACTCTCTATCTCGTAATCAACACCGACATTGTCCAAAAAGCCAGCAGCCAGAGACTTTATCTCCGAGTAATTTGTCTTGGAATGAGCTACGACACCAGCGAGCTTCATGCAGTCCTCTCCTGAGGGGTCTATACATAACCCTGTCTCGAATATCTTCTGGGGATACTCTCTGTTCTTATTCCGCTCCAGTATGGATGTGAGTGATGGGAGAAGCCATGACCTGACTATCGCATGATTCAGGGATACGGGATTCCTGGTTTCTACCACAGGTTCCAGGGGGAGATTCATTTTCTTGAATAAATCGTTGACGTTAGTCATAATCAGTGTCATAACCTCCTGGAAACCGAATCCAATCATCAGTTCCCTTACCCCTGAGTAGAAGATTTCTCCCCCAGCCTCCACGCCTATTGTGGAGATTTTAGGGATTTCCGGCTTGAACCTGCTGTAGTCGTATGCTATGGCAACATCCTCCACCAGATCCATGGGGTGGAGTATGTCAGCCCTGTAGGCTGGAATCTTGACATCTAGCTTTCCTTGACCTAGGTTTTCAACCCCAAAGCGCATCCTCTCCAGCAGCTTTTTTATCTCCACCCCTTCTAGCTCAAGACCTAGCAGCTTGTTCACGTAACCTGTTTCTAATTCCATTAATCTGGGTTTAAGGTCTGGTTTTTTGTTTAGTGTTCTCATCTTTACCTGATTATATACTCTTGTTTTGTGGCGATAAAAACAGCTGAACCCCGTATCCTAGTCTAACGCCCCAGATTCTGTCTTCGCTCCTTTACCCTCTATTATCCTGTAGGCTGCTGTAGCGTAAACGAAACCTGCTAGTAGGTCTATCACATAGTGTTCTCCCATGTAGACTGCGCTAAATCCTATAGCCAGGGGCAGGAGTATGAACACATTCCCGTTTCCCTTCCATATCCTTCTGGCGTAGAGGAACACCAGAAAGGGATATGCTGCGTGGAGTGAGGGCATGGCTGCCACATGGTTTGATGTTGCTAGAAAGTATATTGTGTTAATTGCTGTTGGCAGGTATTTTGTCTCTATCTCCAGGCGTATTCTGTGCAAATCCTCCTGGATGAAGCCCTCCTCGTGGGACAGCCATGGAGGGGCTGCCGGGTAGAGTAAGAAGGTTATCAGCGCGGCGTAGGAGACTAGTATCATAGCGTCCCGGAACTCCAGGAACCTATGGTTTTTTTTAGCCCAAAGGTATCCTGCAAATATTATTGCAGGGGTGAAATGCAGGAAGTACACGTTCATTGCCAAAACATCATACCAATGGGTTATTCCCGGGGTGTATAATATCTCCTGTAGTTTTATTGTTGGAAGATTCCCCAAAAAGAGGAGTTTCTCTGCATGAATCAACGGCAGGTAGTTAACTGGGAAACCTATGTTGTCAGCTATCCCCCTCATTGAGTCGTAGGCGAAGATTAATATGACGAAAGGCAGCCAGTCAGAGAGGAATTTCCTTGTTTTCCCCACCAGTGCGGCTGCGAAAACACCCAGGAAGATTATCTGGTCGGGAAGTATCCTGAGATTGTATCTTACTAGCACATATAACAACGCCAGCAGATACACGCCAACCCCGATTTTTGTGTAAACATCCAGGCCTTCATCTCCCCTGTCTCTGAGCAGGTAATCCAGTTTCTGGATGAGGGGGTGGTCGAACAACCCATTATGTCTCAGAAAGAGAATTAATAATCCAGCTAAACCCGAGGCTATGAAAAATAAACCAACCTGATGCCATAACGGATCCACTGCATACGTAACAATGCCTGCAATAACAAGAGAAACAGCGGCTAAAGCCCCTGCATACCTGAATCCCCCACCCTTCTTTCTTTCATTCATCCTACTCCTGACTAAAATATTATATGTTTTATCCAATCATTTATATTGAACAAGCTTATTTAACGATATTAAGTCAACAAGATGGAAACAGATAAGACAGCATACATATACATCCTCCTGGTTTCGGCATGCATTATCCTGGTCCATTCCTCAATGCTGGATTTCCTGGACTATGATGTCTTCTATCATCTGCTGGTTGCCGGTGAATTGATTAAACAAAAAACTCTTTTTCTTCTACATGATCCCTGGTTCAACCACCCATCTGGTTTAATCCACTATTATCCCCCTTTATTTCACTGGATTCTGGCTCTTTCATCCCTGATTGCCGGTTTAGAGAAAGGAGCCTTGTTTCTGAAGCTCATGTTTTACCCCCTCGCTCTCTTAAGCATCTATCACCTAGTTTCCCATGTAGAGGGCAGAGAGACTGCATTCCTCTCAGTTATTCTATTATCTATCACACCCCTGTTTTATACTAGGGTTCATTTAGCCATTCCTGAATCCCTCCAGCACGTTCTAATTCCCCTCATTTTCTTGTTTTATCTCAGGGGGAATGCTAAATTATCTGGTCTGATTACCTCCCTTACTCTAGCCAACCATCTATATGATTCCCTACTGGTTTTTTTCGCTGTTTCAGCCCACTGTCTCCTGTACAGAAAAAAAACATTTAACATAACTAACTACTTCCTGTTTTCCCTGCCCGGTATGGTTATACAGTTATATGGGGTGTATGCTCATTCCATCACCTACTGGGCTATATACAACATCAGCTTATTGCAGCGTCTATCTCTCATGACTGTGGTTTTGCTGGGCGTAGTCATCCCCATGGTTTTCTTGTTCTGGTTTATCCGCAGAGGACTTCTGGATAAAACTAATAGCATCTTCCTGGTCTGGTTTCTGTTTACTCTCCCAATCTTGCCGGGTTTACCTCTCAGGTTCCCGCCTTATACTCTGGTTCCATTGATGGTGTTGTCTTCTATCCTGTTCATGGACTTG
Organism: Candidatus Altarchaeales archaeon ex4484_2; assembly: GCA_002254565.1. Taxonomy (GTDB): domain Archaea; phylum Altiarchaeota; class Altiarchaeia; order IMC4; family QMZM01; genus EX4484-2. Next base: position 38,709 of record NJEG01000006.1, read on the forward strand.
AGGAAGGAGGTGGATTTCCGGTTACTTTACATGCCATTGATTGTTTTTTTATTGATTACTCAGGTTTTTCTTTCCCCCCTGAGTTTCTCTATTATAGCCGGGTTCCAGGGACCATGTATTGATGCAGATGAGAGAAAAGCACTTACATGGCTTAGGGATAACCTGCCGCCAGGGGAGCCTATCCTGTTAACTGAAATCCAGAACCCGCTTCAGGGTTTCATGAAATCAGTTCCCTATTTTACAGGGCACCCTGTAACTGGATTATTAAACCAGTCCCGTTACCTCTACACTCTATCTGAGATAAAAGATGATAACTGGTCTCTGGCTGTGGAATATGGAATATACAGGATATATCACAGAAATCAATATATCTAAACAATTCATCATTAATCTGAGAGAAAATGGAGGAAAACAAGACAGCATACCTATATATAATCCTAGTTTCTCTGTTGTTTATTTACACTTTTCCAGTATCCTTGGAATTGCTTGATAATGACGTATTCTACCATCTGCTGGTTGCCCGGCAGATGATTGATTCCGGGAGCCTGTACTTTTTCCACCAACCCCTCTTCAACCACCCATCTGGTTTAATGCACTATTATCCCCCCTTATTTCACTGGATTCTGGCTCTTTCATCCCTGGTTACTGGTTTAGAGAAGGGAGCCTTGTTTCTGAAGCTCCTGTTTTACCCTCTTGCTTTGCTTTCATTCTATGTTCTCGTTTCCTCTACACTGGACAAAAAAACAGCTCTGTTCTCTCTCATAGTGCTTTCTACTTTCTTCCCTTTCTCGGCTAGAACACATATGGCCATACCTGAGGCTCTGCAGTATATACTGATTCCCTTAGTGCTTCTATCCTACCTGCATGGGAAAGAGAAAATATGTGGTTTCCTGTTGTTTCTGGCCCTAATAAACCATCTGTATGATTCCCTGATGTTGGCTGTGGTTCTGCTAGCTCACTGGTATCTTCACAGGAGAAAGACTTACAGGATGCGAGATACTCTTCTGGTCGCGGTTCCTGGCTTGATATTCCAGTTTTACGGGATATACGGGCACCTTACTGTTTTCCAGCTTGGCGTTGATGGCGGATATCTACTTGAGGGGATTACCCTGGCTTTAGCTAGTGTATCCATCCCTTTCTTGCTTTGCTTCTGGTTTATTTTAAGGCGCCTATTGAGTCCAGGAAACAGCATCTATTTGCTGTGGTTTATGTCTGCCATACCTGTGTTGTTCAGGTTGCCTGGTCGTTTTCCAGCATACATTGCCATGCCTCTGGCTGTAATAGCAGCTGTTTCCCTGATGGATTCAAGGAAGCTGGTGGAGAAAAAAGGAATATACCTGTTGGTTGTTCTATCTCTACTGGTCCTGAACCTTGTATTCTCTACTTTATTCTACCCACACATCTACGACTACTACAAACAGGGGATTGATTCACAGGAGGAGAAGGCTCTGTCCTGGATTAAGGGAAATATCTCCCTAAATGATGTGGTTTCGGTGGGTGACGGGAGAAGCTTTTATGAGGGATACAAGGTGGCATACTACGGTGGGCATAGGACTACAGAGTCGTGGAACCGGTCCCGTTACCTCTACACTCTATCTGAGGTGGAAGATGATAACTGGTCTCTGGCTGTGAAATACGGCAGGTACCGGATATACCAGAGAACTATTTAGGAGTTTCAATTATGTCCAGTACGAAGGCAGCCAGCAGCAGCTGGAATCCGATAATCAGGGGGAGGACGGAGAGCATCACGGTGCCGGTAGATATGATGGATGTTTGCAGGCGTAGGTAGATTATATAAAGCCCGAACAGGAAACCTATGAGGAAGGTAACCATCCCCGAGCAAAGGAGTAATGCTATGGGGTGGAAGTTTCTGAGGACGTATTTTTCGATTATCCGTTTCAGGAACCGTTGCATGAGGATTAAACTGGTTCGGGGGATGAATGAACGGAGCCGTATACCTGATTTCTCGTTGCCGTATGATGCTGGTATTGCCACATCCTTCACCCGGTGGTTTCTCATGTTAAGGTTTACTAGCATGTCGTTTTCGAACTCATATCTCCTGCTTATCTTATCTACTTCCAGATTTTCCAGCACGCTGGCTTTTATGGCAGTATAACCATTCTGGGGGTCGAATATATGCCAGTAACCCGAGGCCACTTTAGTGAAAAAGGTGAGCATTGCATTGCCTAACACCCTGATTTTGGGCATCTTTTTCAGGGAGTCTCTTAACAGGAAACGGTTGCCTTTAGCGTAGTCGTAGTCTTCGTCTATTAGTGCATTTAGAAGCAGTGGCAGGTATTGGGGGTCCATCTGGGCGTCTCCAGCCATCACAGCAGATATATCCACTCCCAGTTCAAGGGCTTTCTTGTGACCTGTTAATATTGCACCCCCAACTCCCTGGTTTATATTGTGTCTGATGACTGTTACCCTGTTATCTAAACTGGATTCCGCTATCCTGCTGGTCTGGTCTGTGCTGGCATCGTCTACCACAATAATCCAGTCAACAAATGAGGGCATGGTTTTTATTACCCTACCAACTAATTTCTCCTCGTTGTATGCTGGAACAACAACACCCACCTTATTATCTCTGTACATTATCATTCACTTTTTAGGTAATCTAACTTAAAAACAGATAAATACAAGTTAGTATATGGGTGATGGGTCAGAGTCTAGACGTGGGTTGATGCTTCTTCTGGCTGTTCTCTTGGTAAGTATATTATTCCGTTTCCCTAATCTGGAGCTGATGCCTTTCTGGATGTGGGATGAGGGCGTGAACATGAACATCTCATGGAATCTGTCTGAGGGCAGGATGCAATGGTTTACTCTAACGTACCCTTTCATACCTCATCCGCCATTGTTTTTCATAGTCTCTGCTTTACTCCTGAAGCTTTCCGGTAACTATCTGGTATATATGCGATTGCTGACTGCATTATATGGTGTTTGGACCACCTTCATGCTATATCTGCTGGGAAAAGAAGCCTTTGACTCCAGGACCGGGTTGGTTGCAGCATTACTTTTCGCTGTCTATCCCTGGGCTGTATACTTCAACAGAATGGCTTACGCAAACAACCAACTAATGTTCCTCTACATTCTCAGCATGTATCTCCTGCTGAGATTCCACAAAACAGGGGGCGAAAAATGGCTTATCCTCTCCGCCTTCACCTCATCCCTGGCTTTATTGACGGAGTATACTGGCATAGCCCTGGTAGTATCCGTTCTTTATATATGCTACCTTAAGAGGAAAGATCTGCTGGTGAAGGCTCTTGTTTTATCCCTCGGACCCTTCCTCCTTTTTATTGCTGTTATGCTGTTCCTGATGCCCGAAGCCTTCACCCGCGATCTCATGTTTACCCTGGAGAGGTTCAGGAAGGCGGTCACGGGATTGTTGATTGCTGCAGTCAGCTACCTGGTGTACAGGTATCTCCTGCGCAAGCAGGTATCAGGTCTCGTGAAACATGCCATAACTTTCTACAGGGGGATTATCTTGACTGCTGTTCACTGGAGAGGGGAAACAAGCGGGGAGGAGAAGATACAGCGGGCGAGGATTAATCTGATGCTCTCTCTGAGCTTTATTTCCCTAATGATCATTTATTTATCGCTCCAGTCCCTATCTGTCAAAGCATTCTTCGAGAGCCTTGATTTCTACTGGCTCGGTATTTTCGGGTTCCTGCTCATCAAGAACCAAGAAATAAGGGATTTGATGCTCGTATTCATCATACCCCTGTTTCTCGTTATTGGAGGGTTCGGGCGGCTGGATCATATGATAATCCCCCTTTACCCCCTGTTCGCTCTCGGCCTGGGTTTATTGTTGGGGGAGATATACCTGTTCATGGTTTCACTTTTTAGCTGGAACACGATCATCAAATTACTTGTTTTTGGGATATTAGTATATCCCTTCACATACATAGCCTGGATGGATTACGAGACCTTCATTCTAGGAGATAATCCCCTCGTGGCTTCGGAGGATATCGGGGCAAGGCTTAATGTGTCCTCTTACGTTAACAGCAGAGTTGGTGGAGATGATCTGGTGCTGGCTGACAGCAATTTCATCCGTTTCCTTGACGGCAGGGTGTCTGTCATACTGCAGTCCGTAGCCATAGAAGGGAGGGATGTGCTATATATGTCAGGCGACTACGGGAGCAACAGGTTCACACACAACTGCTCTTACAGGAAAGCCAGGTTTATCGTCATACAGGAACAATATACCCCCTGGCTTGATGTGAACTGCCCCCAGGTTGTAAGACATTTAGAAGATTGCGCTTTAAGGGAAATCAACGGATTCAGGGTATATGAGTGCCTTACGTCCTAGTCAGGGCTTCAGTATCACTTCAAGGGTAAACCAAGCCCATATCAACAGACCCAACACCAATCCAATAAAGGTTAAAACGTCTTTCTGGGTTATATCCTCCCTCAACTGTATCTTTTTCATCTTTTTTTATATTGTTTCTAAAACATATATATTTTTATAGGAGGTAATATATATTTACATTAAAGGAGAAATAATAAACAATACACTACAGTATATATCTAAAAAAAAACATGAAGGTGATATGAATGGATTATATAACTCGGTTTAGGGCTTTGATGTTTGGGGCTTTTCTGTCAATGACTGGTCTTGTTTACGCGCAAGCGAGTGGTGTTGATCCAGGTGCTGCATCACATTTCTATAATGCCATGGCATGTATTATCTGCCAGATAATGCAGTTCCTCTACTACATTGTCGCCATAATAGCGACCCTGATGGTTATTGTAGCAGGAATAAAATGGATTACGTCCTCTGACGACCCTGAAGCAAGGAACTCAGCTAAATCCCAGGTATTCAATGTGGTTATCGGATTGATTGTCGTTCTGCTAGCGGCTTTCCTGGTGTCTTTCATAGTCGTCCACGCCTTCCTGGGTGGGCAAGGTATGGTTATCCTGGATCCGGTGAAGATGGTTATAGACGGTTGTGATGCTATCTGTACGACAACCATCACCTAAAACAATCCACTATTTCTTTTCTATTTTTTTTTCTTTTTTCCCCTTATTATTTACTCTCTTATCGAAACTATTTTATTCACCGGCTTCCATATTAGATAATACCCGAAAATGCCTTACGAGATACCTACAGATATACAATACGAGGAGAGATTGCTGGGACCTCTTACCACAAAACAGTCGATTTACGCCGTAATCTGCGGCGGCATAGTGATTTACATGTTTTTCTTTGCCAAAGAGATGAACATAGCAATCAAGCTTATCATCTCTTTCGCATCTCTTGGAATAGCAGTGGGTGTTATATTCTTTGAACTAGACCAATACGTTGTACACTACATAGGTTTCTTGAGGCAGGATAAGAGTGTTTCATGGATTTCCCCGGCAGCAAGCCGTCTACTGGGCATAAAGGAAATCAAGGCCGACTCTGCTTTCCTAAAGGATGGTAATGTTGTTGCTGTGCTAAAGATTACATCCATAAACTTTGGTGTACTGAACAAGGAAGACCAGGATATAGTCATCTATAATTTCCTACAGTTCGTTAATTCCATAGATTTCCACATCCAAATTGTGATGAGAAGTGTTAACCTTGATTTGTCGGATTATCTTGCTAGCCTGAAGAGGAAGATTGTTCAAAGGGATGATCAGATGGCTTTGGTCTACTTCGAACATTTCTCCAAGTACCTGAAGGAGTACGTAGCTGAGAGAAAAATCAATGACCGGTTTTTTTATGTGGTGGTTCCAGCCAAAAAATCATTTGATGAGCGGAAGATTATAAGGAACCTGGAGACTCGGTGTTCTAACATTATGGAATCATTTAACATGTCGGGTATTGTTGCTGATAGAATGGATAACAAGCAGCTGCTTAACTTTTATGCCTCATATTTCACCCAGACCTTCCATGTGGGGGAGGATTTCCTGACGCCCATAACCATGTATAAGCGCATCTGGGCGGGTGATGAGGACAAGATAGACTTAAAGGTGGAGACTGAGTAAATGGATTTACCGATAAACATACCCCTCAACTTACCCTTTATTGGAGGTAAAAAGAAAAAGAAGTCAGGGGGGGCTGAAGGGGGGTATTCAAGTAAATACCAGAGCAAGCTGTTAGAGTATCTGACCTCTCCGTCCAAGATTATACAGCATGTCGACGACGTGCAGATTGAGAAACATCACCGGATTATTTCTGCTGTTAGCTGGCCTCGTCTCGTGGAGGCGGGATGGCTTACCCGTCTGGTGGAGATGAATCTTGATTTTGATTTATCTATGCATCTAGTGCCCTATGAGATAGAGAAGACAATAAAGATGCTGGAGAATGAGTTGAAGAAACAGAAGACAGACCTTTTTGGGTTGGAGGCTGAGGGCAAGATTGTGCCCCAGAGCCTTATCCAGAAGCACAAGGATACTAAGGCCCTGCTGGAGTCTATTCAGGGCGGAACCGAGAAGATGTTTGGCATAAGTCTCTATATTGATGCCAAACACTATGAGAAGAAGAAGCTGGATGACGTCAGCAGGAGGATAGAGGACAAGATGGCGTCTCTCATGATTACTCCCAAGGTGCCTTCGTTCCAGATGTATAAGGCGTTGCGTTCCACTTTACCTGTCCTGGATGATCAGTTGAAGATTACGAGAGATATTACTTCATCTGCTACTTCAGCCTGTTTCCCATTTGTTATGTCTTCCTTAGAAAGCAAGGCAGGAGGTGTGTTGCTTGGATTCAATACAATCAACGACATACCGATTATAATAGATCCCTTCAAGGTCAGCAACCCCAACATCCTTGTCTTAGGTACCTCAGGAGGAGGTAAAAGCTATTGCATCAAACTTTATCTTATGAGAGAGTTCCTGGAGGGTGTGGACATTAACGTTATAGACCCTCAGGCGGAGTACACGGATTTTGCGAAGACATTCAGCGGGAAGACTGTAGAGATTGCTCCCGGCTCTGATACTGTGTTAAACCCCTTCGACCTGCTGGAGCAGACACTTGACGAGAAAAAACTATCTCTGCTGTCTTTTTTCCGGGTTTTGATGGGTGAGATGGATGAGGGTGAGAGGGCTGTGCTGGACGATTGTATTGATGCAACCTATGATGGGATAGGTATAACCAAGGACCCTAAGACCTGGTCTAAAAGACCGCCCATAATAGGCGACCTCTACGATCAGGTGCTTCCCTTAACTAAATCAGATAAGGACATAATCTATCGGCCGTCGATGAAAATCGCTAACAGGTTGAAGAGTTACGTCACTGGACCTCTTAGATTCATTAACCAGCAGACCAAGATTAACATGGACAACAGGGTGATTACCTTCAACATCAAGGACACCCCCGATGTTGGTAAAGGCACTATGATGTTCCTTCTTCTGGAGTTCATCTACAGCGAGATGAAGAAATCCCGAAAGAGGAAGATTCTGGTGGTGGATGAGGCGTGGACTGTTTTATCGGCTGGAGATGAGGGGGATTACATCCTGCGTATCGTGAAAACCTGCCGTAAATTCAATCTTGGTTTGGTGATGATAACCCAGGACGTGGAGGATGTTTTAACCTCTAGGGCTGGTAGGGCTGTCTTGAGTAACACTGCCACCAAGATCTTGATGAAACAGGATCCCTCGATTATACACGATCTCACAGACAGGTTCAGATTAAACGAGAAGGAACAGAGGTTCCTACAGACTGCTGGGATAGGGAATGCCCTGTTGATTCTTGGCCCTATGAGGGCTCCTATAAGGATTAAAGCGTCGCCGGAGGAGCACCGTATTATAACCACCAACCCGGATGAGTTACTTGAGATGGTGCACGAGGCAAAGGTTATGGAGGTGAAGCGGGAGGGTGTTCCAGACCTTGACATCACCAAGCTTCTTCAGAGAAAAATCAATCTTTCCAACGAGCAGATTGATGCCTTAGTCAAGATTGGATTCCACGAGGTGAGGTTCAAGAACCTCAGCGGGACGTCTGAGTTGTTCATTATACTGAACGAGACAGGCTACACTGATGAACGCTTTGTGTTGCAGGAGCTGATAAAGGAGGAGATAAGCAAGTACACCAGTAAGGTGATGATCCACTACACTGATTTGGCGGATATATCCTTTGAATCCATTGACCATAAGATGATTGGTATTGAGGTGGTAGCGGAACCGACGCCTGACATGGATGAACGGATGATAAATAAACAGCTTCCCATCCTTCAGAAATATGATGAATATTTCATTGTGGCTGCCAAGGGGGAGACGCAGCGACTTGAAGGCTATGGGCGGATATATGCCCGAGATGATGTGCCTAAACTGGTGATGTCCTACCTCCAGTCTTAGTCATTTATTTCGATTCAATCAAGGATGTATTACCTATTATAATAATATCTAACATGGCCATCATACCCAAAACTGAGGGAACGGCTTTTGACATAACTGCTGAAGAAAAGCACGAGCTAGGAATAAAGTGGCAGGATGTGTTTTATGTAGTGATTGTTCTTGTATTACTATTTCTCTTGATTTCACCCCTCCCCCCTGATCTTGAGAGCATCGGTTTAGGTGCTATCCGGGTTAACACCAAGACTATTATCGTGGCCCTCATGATTCTTCTGTACATACAGCGTACAATAGTCAGGTTCGATGAATATGAACGGGGTGTTGTATTAAGGCTGGGTAAGTTTGACCGGATATCAGGTCCCGGCTGGTCTCTTGTCTTCCCTCTCCTTGAGAAATACTTCAAGGTTGATCTGCGATTACAGGTGTATAACGTCCCGCCACAGGAGGTGGTCACACGGGATAAGGTGCGTTTCCTGTTGTCTCCTGAGATTTTCATGTACGTCAATGATCCGAAGGCGGTTATACTGAACGTAGACGACTACAAGAAGGCTACCCTTGGGTACATTAATTCCTCTCTAACCCACGACTGCGGTAACTCCACATCCGATTATATCATAACCCACATGGATGACTTAACCCACAGCCTGGAGGACCGGATAAACCATATCTCCAACGAGCCGGGCAAGGAGTGGGGTGTCAAGATAGTCAAGATAAAGCTTACGTTTGTCAGGTTCCCGGACAGTGTGCAGGATGCCATGCACGAGAAGGTTGCCTCCGAGCAGCTTAAATTAGCGGCTCACGAGAAAGCGGAGGCGACAAAAATCGAGATTGACGCAATCAGAGAAGCAGGTAGCAAGCTAACCAGTCCTGCAATCACATACATGTACCTTGAAGCCCTGGATAAGGTGGCCCGGGGCAGAGCAACCAAGATTGTATTACCCCTGGAGGTGTCCAAGATAGCGGAGACAATATCTCAGAGCACGGGTGATACTGTCACACCAGCTGGTCTGCCTCTGGAGATGTTAAACAAGTACAAGGACGCGATAGACAAATACGATGAAAGGTTGGAGAAGATAGAACGCAAGATAATAAGAGACAAGAACGAGAGGATTATAGTGGACAGCGACAGGGTCATCGAGGACAAAACAGGGGAGGGGGAAATAGATTACAAAAAGAGGGTGAGGGATATCAAAAGGAGGCTGGGCATGGATGGGGAGGAAAATGACTGACGACTTTGACATCTATAATGTGAAGGTAGATCCCCAAGGGAGGTTTGTGGTTATCCGGATAAACCCCCGGCTTTACAAGCAGCATATTATCATGCGGGCTGCTGATGATCTGATACATGGCCACAAGGATTATGATGTGATAATAGACGGGGACCCTGACACCGAGATAAAGGCCAAGTTCATACCCAAATCAAGGAAAGCAACCAGGGAGGAGTTATTGAGTGTGGCCTACAGGTTCAACACTATCCTGGTGTCCTGCTGTGGTAAGGGCTGATCTTTTTTACTTCATGTTCCCGGAGTTTACTCATGGACTCTGATAATTCAGATTCAAGGCGAAGGAAGAGGGTGGGTTTCCTGGCGTTTCCCAAGAAAATCCGTGAGTGGGAGGATTGGGAGCCCCTGGACCTCGATGAAAAAAAGCTGAAGTCTGTTTTAAGGTCTATTCTGAAGGAATCAGGGCTGGAGCTGGATGAGCTGCAGAAGGTTTACGACGGTGAGTGGCAGGCTTCTGCAGTAAACCGGCTGGGGAACCGGGTGATGATTGTTGTCTGGACCAAGTACATGACTTCTGTCGGGCTGGAGGATGTTGAGGACCTCTACGAGGAGATGCTTGAGGTTAGAGCGCATCATGCTGTTTTCGTAACCACATCTCATTTCACCAGGGAGGCTCAGGAATTTGCTGAACACCTGCCTATAGAGCTGATTGATGATGTGAGGCTGGGAGAGTTGATGCCTGAGGCAGAGATTTATGAGGTAAAGGATGTTTTTGTCACAGAAAAGGGTGATGGAGAGGCCATGGACTACTTCAAGACCCGGCGCAAGAGGAAGCTGTTTGGTTTAATGGGTGAGGAAGAAAACATAGAGTACGTTGACCGCAGGTATCTCCCATATGCCGTATACACCCTTGGCAAGCCGAAGAGAGCCCAGGAAGAGGAATCTAAGAAACTTTTCGTGGATTTGTCTACCGCGGATATACCCTACATCGAGGAACGGGAACTGAGGAGTGCCAACACTCTCAGGAAAATCATGGAGCTACCTGAGGAGTCTAGGGAGCATCTCCTGGATTTGGTACAGTACAGGGGTTTGAGCTTGAAGCATGTGGAGGGCAAGCACCTTGAGATTCTGGAGAGGAAGGGTTTGGTGGTTTCTCCCACGTCAAGGTCTGGTGAGAAGAGTATTATCCAGATTATAGGGGATGAATTAAGCGACACCATGAATGTTTTCGCGAAGAACGTCTCCAACATCCCACAACCAAGGGAGAGCGAGATAAACTACAAGAAGTTTGAGCACCCATGGACTGTTTCAGATGCGATGGGCAGGCAGAGGGTGAGGGCTAACATCCGGATTCCTGAGGTGGACCGGCCTTTTGATCTAGAGCATTTCCTGAACACCTCCACGGAGGTGGATGGGAAGTTCGACGCTGATAAGCCAAGATACAATGTGGTGGAGTTAAGGAATGTGCTGGAGCGCCTCTACGACAAGAAGGTGGAGTTTAAGAAGATTGTTTACATGCCCTACTACCTTTGCAAGTACCAGACTATTTATACCACGCGATACCTGAGGTATATATCACCCTCATTCAAGAAGGAGATTTTCCCTCCAAAGACTGCTGAATACGACGTATATGAGTTCATCGACAAGCAGCCGGCCATCCCGTATGTTATCCTGGGGGCGGCTATTTTTCTCATGAACCTTCAGAGGATAGAAGAGACCATCCACCTGTTCTCATCCATATCCATTTTTGTTGCTCTCTCCCTGATTGTTGGGGTAATCCTTAAAGCAATTTTCCGCACGCCCAGGAAGGTTCCCAGGTACGGTGGAAGCCCCATAAAATATGGTTTCCCGTCGATTCACAGCATGCTTTCAGTTGGCAGCCTGGGTTTCATTTTCTTCGTGAACCCCTTATTCCTTATCATACTAACTCCCTTAACCTTTCTTTATATCTATTCTCGGATTGCTCTGGGAGTGCATAATGTCAGAGATGTGCTTGGAGGGGCGTTCATCGGCTTAATAATTGGCGTATTGTGTGGTATACTCGTTTATCAGCAGCTTAATCTGCCAATGGAGATGGAGGCGTTCTTTACGTTGTTGTTTTTTATTCTACCATTGTTCTACAACAGATGGGAGCATGAGTCTATCTAGCCCTGCAGGTGATCTATTTCTTCAGAATCAAGCCGGTATCGTTTCTTTAATTCCTCGGGGCTGGTTACTCCCTCTTTCAGAAGTGTGCGGTACAATGGAATATATTGTTCCGCTATTATCCTGTTGGATGCGTGCAGCCTGGGCGAGAGTTTCTCTCCTATACTCTTTTTGAGTCCCCTCTCATTTTTTGTCTTGCTCATCTCTATTATGTGGCGGGGGAACTGGAAGTATGAGTGCTTTATCTTCCCCTTCCTGGCTGCGTTAACCCCTCCCGTCATCAGGGGGGTGGCATACCTGAGGAATCCCCAGTATTGTCTTTCATATATGCGGCCCATGTATCTGTCTGCTCTTGCCAGATACTGGAATGCCCTGTAAAGGTCTTCCAGCTCACTGTATATTCGGGGTATGTTCTCATCTATCCACATTATGGTGTCCCTGGGCTGTAGGTCGAGGTTCCATGTGGACTTAACAGCCTGATTAAAGTCTTTCTTGACCAGTATCTTAGAGAGTACCTTGTATATGTCTTCTGTCCTGTCCCTTGGCTCTAGTATGCTGAGGTCTTCCTCTTTTATCTCTGTTCTCTCCTTGGCTATGGTTTCCAGGTCTATCAGGGCTGAGCGTATGTCTCCTACTGAGTTATCTGCTATTTTCATCAGCAGCTTCTTGTCTGCTTTTACATCCTCCCTCTCACATATTTGCTCCAGTATCTTGGTAACTGAAGAGGAGGTTGGTTTTCTAATGTTTATCTGCTTGCATTTCTTTTTTATGGTACTCAGCCTTCTTGAAGTAGGATTCGAGGTCTCCAATATCAGCGGGTTCCGTGTTTTGCTAAGGAGTTTGCCTATTTCCTTGATTTTTTTGATGTTTTCAGGATTGTTGATGTATATGAGCTTTTTTTTGCCTGTTATGCTAGCACTCTGGGATGCTGTTACAGCGTTTATTATGTTATCATTTGTTATTTCCACCAGTTCCAGATTCTGTTCCCTGGCAGTTAATTCTATGATTGTTGTCTTCCCCGTTCCGATTTGGCCGTAGACTAGAATTGGTTTATTGTGGATGTTTCCTCTGATCTCTTCTATTGCCTTCTTGTTTATCCTGTATCCATTCAGGCTTTCTGGTTTATGTTTAAATGTCCACACCCTGTTTATCCTATGGGATTTTGTGGTGATAAACAGCTCAAAGTTATATATCTGAACATGTTTATATCTTATATGAGGTGATTTTTTATGGCTAATGAGTTTAATCTAGGAGGGAATATTTTAGGATCCGTCAATTTTGGGAACATAGTCCCCCAAATAATCAACAGCTTATTAGAGGCAGGCGAGTTTGTTTTCGTGGTTGTGCTGTCACTTTTCATAGGTTATGCTTTAGGCTATATCCTGGCATCAATTTTCAGGCGCTTGTTTAAGACTCAGAGTCTGGAGAAACATCTGGTGCGTTACGGTGCAGTTACCTCCAGCCTGTGGGAGTCTATCATCAACTTCCTATCAGAGTATCTGAAGTGGCTGATTGCTTTGATGACATTAGATGCTTTCCTTTTAATGTATGGCAAGTATGACATAATTTTTGTGTCCCAGTTATCTGCTTTTCTATTGCGGCTTCTGGCTTTGGTTGTTTCAACCATTGTTGGTATACTTCTTGGTGGCGTTGTGTATAAGATTATCAAGGATTTCCTTATTAGCGTGGGCTTGGAGAGGGAGCTTGGCAAGCACCACCTGGCTGAGAGCATGGCAGGATTCAGTGTTTCCTCTATTGTTGCTTTTATCGTGAAATGGTATATCGTGTTGCTTTTTTTGACAACGGGTTTGCAGATTTTCAAGCCGGTCATTTTTATTGATGCCGATACCCGTATTGTGCTCCTGGCGGGTCTGGAGGATTTAGCGGACTACGTGCCTCAGGCTATTCTGGGTTTCCTGATTCTGCTGGCATCAGTTATTATCTCGGATTTCGTTTCCGAGCATGTGAGGCTGAGGAGGGTGTCTTTCTCCGAGCTCTATTCGTTGTTCTTGGAGGTGTTGATTATAGCAATAGGGGTCTTGCTGGCTTTACCTCATTTCGGGGTCAAGAACACGTATTTCCTGGAGTACTCGTTTATTATCCTTGTTGCTGGCATCTCCCTGGGTGTGGCGATTGCCTTAGGCTTCAGCTTGAGGGACAGGATCAAGAAGGAGTTGGGTTGATTTTAGACCATGGCTAGAAAGAAGAAGGGCAACCCTAGCCCTAAGTTGCCGCCTTCGAGGGGTGTTCCAGCAGACGAGTGCATGTGGCTTCCCAAGCATTATGGCAGGGAGGTGAGGGATAAGGGTGGCATCGATTCTAGGGTGAGGTGGGATTTACCTGAGGTCGTTGATTTCTTGTTTCCCAAAAAATTCCAGCCCAAATATCATCGTATTGCTGTTGATTTTCTTTCTCTGGTGTTGGAGCGAAAGCGTGTGGGGAAGGAGGATATTTCTTTTTTCCTTTCCGGGTCAGGTTATTCCAGGTCGACGTTGGAGAACAAGATCATCCCGAAGCTGGCCCGTTGCGGTCTGATTAAAAGGGAGCGTGAAGCATCGGGCTCCATGAAAAAGAAATCAAGGGCTCTTATTGTCTTGGAGTCCCTCACATTCTCCAATTATCTGGGGAAGATTGCATCAGAATGGGAGACTATCGTGGAAACCGCCAGGCACAGGAAGAGGAGACATGATTGATGGCGTGTGATTTAATATGTCCCGTGATTGTGTTGGTGTGGATGAGTCGGGTAAGGGTGACTTTTTTGGCCCCCTAGTTGCTGCGGGAGTATATGCTTCATCCGGGGAGGTAGACGAGCTTGTTTGCCGGGGGGTACGGGATAGCAAGAAGCTCTCTGATTCGAGGATTTGTTCCCTGAGCAAGATGATCCGTGATTCTTTCGCATATGATGTTGTGGTCGTGAACCCTCAAAGATACAATGAGCTATACTCTGGTATGAAAAACCTTAACCGCATCCTGGCTTGGGCTCACTGCCGGGTTATTGAGAACCTTCTTAAGCGTGTGGATTGTTCGCTTGTTGTTGCTGACCAGTTCGGGGATTCTTATTTCATTGAGGAGGCTTTGATGTCTGAGGGTAGGGAGGTTAAGCTGGTGCTAAGACCTAGGGCGGAGGATAATCCTGCTGTGGCTGCCGCATCTATTCTGGCAAGGGATTCGTTTCTTAAGGGTTTAAGCCGTTTATCTGACCTGTATGGCGTTAATTTCCCTAAGGGTTCCTCTGAAAGGGCTGTGGAGGCTGGTAGGTTGTTTGCAGAACTTTATGGCAGAAAACGGCTTGGGGAGGTGGCTAAGCTACATTTCCGGGTAACTAAGAAAATTTAGTTTTTTTTTATTCCCTGTTTATTATCCAGCTTTTACCTTGGCAGTGGTGGCATGTGGGGTCGCCGTCGTATCTGGGCAGTATTCCTATGCCGTGGCAGGCTGCACATTTATCTATTTCGAGTGTTTGTGTTAATCCCCCTCTTTTGTTTCTATTAGCTTTGTTGTTGCCATTTTTTTGTTCCGTTAAGCATTAATGGCTTTATTCTTGATATGTTTTTCGGTTTATTGAGGGCTATTTTATGCTTTATAACATATTATCTAAGGAATTTATTCTTTCAGGTAATATCTTTTTTCAATGTAGTGTTGGTGGATAAAATCAGTGCAAAAGTTAATAGCAGTTAGATGGTTTTGTTACTCTTCTATTTCCGGGAGAAATTCAGCCCTCAAATTCTTCCGTGGGGGTATGTATCTCCTGGCCTAATCGTTCTATTTGCCTGCTCAGCCCCTCCAGTTCGTGGGCTATGTCAGCTCCTATGGAGGTTAGCTTTATCTCCTTAATCCTGCCTTTTTTCTCGAATTCCACTATCCCGTAGTCCTGTAGCTGGGTCAGTATTTTTAGTGTGTGGGTATATGTACAATCTGTTTCCTTGGACAGGATTGAAGCGTATTTGCCTTCACAGTCTTTCAGTTTCAGGACTATGTTCGTGGGTTTATCATGTAGAAATAGGTTCATTATACTCATATATTCTTGTCCCATAAAGTCACCAATATAAATATGTTCTAACAGATTTGTTCTATTGGATATATTATAGAATTCAGGTATATAAATCAGAGTGCTTTCAGCTCCTTACTAAACAGATTGTATATCTCCTCTATATCCCCCTTTAGATCATTTATCGCCTTCTTGAGGTCTTCCTTCCCGTTTTTGGATTCAATGTGTATCCTGTACCCCGGGAGCAGCGGGTGGGGGTTATAAAAATAGGCGTCTATCCTGTTTCTTGCCAGCCTCGTTGCCAGGGCGTTGGGCAGAGTGGAGTCGTTGATTTCTATCTCCAGTTTCTCTTTATCATCCTCTATTATGGCTACGTCCATTGTGTACAGTTTCTATACGTAGTGAGGGTTTAAATATGCTCTTTCCCTATCTCTATTACTAATGAGGTGATTGTTTATGGCCAAGGTTTATTATGATGATGATGCGGATTTATCTACACTAAAGGATAGAACTGTTGCAGTCGTAGGATATGGGAACCAGGGAGCTGCACAAGCCAAGAATATGCGGGACTCAGGGGTTAACGTAATTATTGGCAGCATAAAGAATAAGAGCTGGGATAATGCCAAGAAGGATGGCTTTGAGGTCTACGAGATACGTGAAGCATCAGAGAAGGCGGATATTGTTCACATCCTTCTCCCGGATGAGGTTCAGGCCCAGGTATACGAGAACGATATCAGGGATAATCTCGCAGATGGTGATGCCTTAATGTTCAGTCACGGCTTCAACATCCGATTCGGTACCATACAGCCCCCATCTGATGTGGATGTGATTATGGTGGCTCCGAAGGGTCCTGGTGTTTTGGTCAGAACAACCTACACGGACGGCTTTGGGACCCCTGCATTGATAGCAGTGGAACAGGATTATTCCGGTAAGGCTAAATCCGTTGTCCTCGCGCTGGCAAAAGCCCTTGGTGCAACAAGAGCGGGTGTCCTTGAAACATCTTTCAGGGAGGAGACGGAAAGTGATCTGTTCGGGGAGCAGGTTGATTTATGTGGAGGTGTAACTGAACTCATAAAGGCATCATTTGATGTCTTGGTAGAGAATGGCTACCAGCCGGAGCTGGCTTATTTCGAAACCCTCCATGAACTGAAGCTGATCACTGACCTTATCCAGGAGGGTGGTCTTGAGTACATGTGGTCATGTGTCAGCAATACTGCAGAGTACGGTGGCCGGACAAGGGGCAGCAAGATAATCACATCCGAGGTCAGGGATAATATGAAGAAAATCCTGAAGGATATCCAGGAGGGTAAGTTCGCCGAAGAATGGGTTCAGGAGTACAGGAACGGCTTACCGAACCTTAAGAGGATGAGGGCGGAGGATAAGGAGCTGGAGGTTGAGAAAGTCGGTTCCAGATTAAGGAAGATGTTCCGCAGGTAAATGGCTTTAACTAAACGCATCATCCCGTGTTTGGACTGTGATTTGTCTGTACCTAATGGTCGGGTGGTTAAGGGCGTCAGGTTCAAGAAGATAAGGTATGCTGGCGAGACTGTGGAGCTGGCCAGACGCTACAGCCGGGAGGGTGCAGATGAGCTTGTTTTCCTTGACATTACTGCCAGCCATGAGCGCCGCGGTACTATGGTGGACGTTATTGAAAAAACCGCCAGGGAGGTTTTCATTCCCATGACTGTTGGCGGGGGAATACGTTCCACGGCTGATATGAAGATGGTTTTGCGGGCGGGCGCTGATAAGATTACGGTGAACACTTCAGCCATCAAGAACCCTTCTCTTGTGGAGGAGGGCTCCTCTCTTTTCGGCAGCCAGTGTATTGTTGTAGCAATCGACGCCAAGTCCCGTGGTGATGGTACCTGGGAGTGTTTCATCTATGGTGGTCGTGAGCCTACGGGCGTTGATGCCTTGGAGTGGGCTAAACGGGTTGAGGGGTTGGGTGCTGGTGAGATTATGTTGACTAGTATGGATAGGGACGGTACAAAAGATGGTTTTGATATCGAACTTACTCGTTCGATTTCCGAAGCAGTGAATATCCCAATAATCGCCTCCGGCGGCGTGGGCACACCCCAACACATACTGGAAGCCTTCAGGGAGGGTAAGGCTGATGCAGCGCTCGCTGCCTCAATCTTCCACTTCAACGAATATCCCATTCCCAAGGTAAAGAAATACCTCCGCGAGCATGGTGTACCCGTTCGCCTCTAGATTCCCTCTTCCAAACCCCTAAAAAACATCCTATAATGCATAATCCTATTGTTTTTTATGCACTATGCGCATATCCACCTAATCTACTCACAGGGACCCCACACCCGGCCAGAATCCACTCGCTCCAAACCAACAACAGAATTAACATACGAGATATCCACAGTCACATCATAGCCTCCCACACCACTCCCACAAACATCCGGGACAGCAACCAACCTAAATGTGTCACCAGCCCTAACACTCCTAGAATCCAAACCCTCTGAGAAATCAACATCCTCCACCGAAACAGACAAATTATCTGCCCTAACACCCGCACCATTAATAAAAACCAGAATCAAAGAACCATCCGAGAAAGTATGATCCAACACCTTCATCTGAGCGAAATCAGATAAACCCTTCCCCCCATAACTTGTAGAAACACCACCTGTAGAAACATCACTTGCAGAAAAAATACCCATTTGCCATAAAACAACACCCTCTACAGTGAAGGAAAAAAACCAACAAACACCACAATCAATACGATACCTGCAACAACCCAATTATCCCACCTCCTTCCTTCATCAGCCATGAAAAACAATAGGGAACAAGAGATAAAAACTAGGGGGTGTTGGTGGCCACAGACAGACTACGGAGAAAACACCAAATCCAACACTATATTATCCATGGAGGCCACACAACAGTCTGCTGGATTTTGATATTCTAGCACCCTGAACAAGGGGTCGGGATGGGGGGTTGCATTAGGTATTGCTTTGCGATTTTGAGCAGTTATGTCGAACATAAAGCCGTGCTTTGTATCTAACCCCCCTGCGCTTTGAAGGGATTATTCCAGCAGCCATTTCCACAATGGTTTTATCTGTATTATCTTGTCTCTGATTTGTTCTACGCCTTCGCCCTCGTGAGTTAAAATCGTTCCCTGGCTTAGATTATGTGTCTCCATGGCCTCGATTAAGCCTGCCATTTCCCTGCTGCGGCTTTCATCATTTAATTCCTCAGTAACCTGGATCGCCTCCACAATCCTGCTTTTTTCTTTAAGCAGAAAGTCACATTCATGATTTTTTCTGTGATAATACACTCTCTTGTTTCTCCTCAGCAATTCAATGAATACAAGATTCTCCATCAATTTACCTAAGTCCTCTGAGAACTTGAAGCTGACGGCATTCAACAGACCATTATCGATGCAGTAGACCTTCTTTATTGAACCCAGCTGTTTAGTGAGGGAATACTCATACTTTAGGTTCTGGAAGAAGAGGTAGGCGTCTTCAAAATGCGATATGTATTCTATTATGGTGTTCTTGCTCAGACCATAACCCAGGGACTTGAGCTTATTCGCCAGTTTATTGTATGATATGTCTTTGGTTGCGGACTCGAATAATAATCCTGCCAGAATCCTTAGTTTCTTTATCTCCTTGATGTTGTATCGCTCTACAACCTCCCTGAATATCATCGACTCAAAATAGCCTTGGAGTATATCATCCCTGAGCTCCTCGTTTAAGAGGGCTGCGGGATAGCCTCCCCCAGACAGGAAGGAAGAGAATTCTTTTTTGACCGGGAATCTTTTCTTGCTGTATGAGATGGTTTTCAGGTCATAGTCTATCCCCCGCCAGCTTAGAAACTCCTTGAAACTCAGGGGGTATATCTCTGTGTTGAGTGTCCTGCCCCTCAGCTTCGTGGATATTTCCTTGCTCAGCAGTTTAGATGATGATCCAGTTAAAACCAGATTAATGTTTTCCTGGGTGTCGTGGATCCGCCTCACCCAGGCGTCCCAGTCTTTGACGTTCTGTATCTCATCCAGGAAGAGATAGATTTCTTGTTTTTCGTCTATCTCTGATAATTCATGGAATGTATCCAGTAATCTATTTAAGTCCTCAGCTTCTGCTCTAAGCAATTTTTCATCCTCAAAGTTGATGTAGAGGATGTTTCCAGGGGGGATGCCTTTTCGGAGCAGTTGCTTTATGAGCTGGAAACAGAAGTATGTTTTCCCCGCCCTCCGGGGTCCGGTGATTGTCGTTATAAAATCTGTGGGGAGTTTGGCTTGTGCCTGTCTGGGCAGCACTTCAGGTATTTTGAATTCCATCCATTGAACTATTACCCTTTGATGTTCCATTTTATACTGAACAAATTTATTACTATTTGTATAATGGATTAGACATATTTAAATGAAGACAGTAATAAAAAAAATTTCCAGAGGAAATTTTTAACTTCTATGCTTTCGCATACAACAAGAAATCTACTAGAGCTTGCGGGAGCCCGGCTCATATTATCAGAACTTACGGGGTCAGAGAAATGGGTTCCAGCATGCGTATTCACTGAACCACACCCTACTGACAGATTTTCCAGTCTGCTAGAAGCCTAAATTGGGAATTTAACCCGTTTCCGGGCATCTGTAGCTATATGACATTAAAGCCATAAAAATCCCGTAACGGGATACTGAAGCCATGTAACTCGCTTTTGGGACTCGGATACAGGCCCAAGAATAATACACATGTATTATCCTCCCTAAAATCACCTAGAATATTACATTGTATCTGATTCTCAGAGGGTGATTCGGGCATTTGGCGTTTGTATGCTGATGTAAGGCTAACCTAAGGGAATTTATGCTGTTATTCCTATATATTTATTATGGTAGTGGTCAAGAGGGAGGGGGTTATCCTCGAACCAACTGGTCTTGATTTTGAAAACCAGGGTGTTTTCAATCCAGCATGCATCAGGGCCGGGGATACCGTCCATATGTTCTACCGGGCTGTGAGAGAGGGAAACCACTCAAGCATAGGATACTGTAAACTAGACGGTCCCCTAGAGGTCGTGGAGAGAGCAGAAAAACCAATCATTTTCCCGGAATACGAGTATGAGAAACACGGCACTGAAGACCCCCGGATAATACTTCTTGAAGGAACATACTACCTGACCTACATGGCCTACGATGGAAAGAACGTATGGAGCGCGTACGCAACAAGCAAAGACCTGAAGAAATTCGAGAAAAAAGGCAGAATCACTCACAGGATATCCTACGCTGAAGCGATGGAAGTATTCACTCAATCAAATATGCCCAACAGATACTTCTGTTTCGATAAATACGGAAAAAATAAGGGCGAAACCGAAAACGATGTGTTGTTATGGGGGAAAGACATGTTCTTGTTTCCAAAAAAGATTAATGGAAAATTTGCCCTAATCCACCGGGTTCTCCCAGAGATCCAGGTCATCTACTTCAGTGATTTCAGCGAATTAACCAGGGAATTCTGGATGAAGCACCTAAAGAAATTATCCGACTACATAGTTCTTGACGCCAGATACTGGTTTGAGTCCAGGTGGATTGGTGGAGGATGCCCGCCTATCGAGACCGATGAAGGATGGCTCTTCATCTACCATGCCATCGAAGACTCAGGGGAAGGGAACATCTACAGGGCAGGAGCAGCCCTACTAGACAAAGACAACCCCTGCAAGGTGATAGGCCGGCTTAAAAATCCCCTATTCTCCCCCCAGAAGGAATGGGAAAAAAAGGGTGTGGTCAACAACGTTGTTTTCCCTACAGGAACCGCTGTCTTTGACGGGATACTCTACATATACTATGGGACAGCTGACACCCGCATAGGTGTTATCTCCCTCAATTTGGAGGAGCTCATAGCTGAGTTGCTGAAATAGCTCCCGCATATTCTCCTGAAAAGCAAATGAAAAACAAAAAGAAATCAGCAGGAATCCTTTATATGGGAACATACCCCCCCAGGGAGTGTGGGATAGCCACATTCACCAAAGATCTGGCTAAGGCAATGAATGAAAAATTCAATCTCGGAACCAAATCCAGGATTCTTGCAATAAACAATGACGAAACAAGCATCTACAACTATCCTGGGGAGGTGATATTCCAGGTAAACGATACAGACGTCCAAGGCTATATCGAGATCGCAAAAAAAATCAACGAAACAAAAAATATTAAATTAATAAACATCCAACACGAGTTCGGCATCTTTGGCGGAAAATACGGAAACCACCTGCTCCCCTTCCTGGAAACCCTATCTAAACCAGTGGTCACCACATTCCACACAGTTCTCCCAAACCCAAAACCGGAACTCAAGCGTATTGTGAACAAGATAGCAGAAAAATCAAGATGTATTATTGTAATGACCCATTGTGCAGTTGAAATTCTTAGAAAAGATTATGGATTAACAGCGAAGGATATTGTTGTCATACCCCATGGAATACCCTCCGTCCCCTTTGATTCAAGGATGAAACAGAAAAAAAAGATAGGCTACGAAGACCGGCTTATACTCTCATCATTTGGCATGATGAACCCCGGCAAGGGGTATGAATATGTTATTGAGTCTCTTCCAAAGGTTATTGGAAGATTCCCGAGTCTGCTCTACCTGATAATCGGTGAAACACATCCGGTAGTAAGAAAACAGGAGGGGGAACGCTATAGAAATCTTCTTGAAGGGAAGGTAAAGGAATTAGGGCTTGGAAAATATGTGAAATTCTATAACAAGTATGTCACCATGAGTGAGATAATAGATTATCTGAAGGCAACCGATGTTTATGTCTTCTCATCTACCGACCCTAACCAGATAGTGAGCGGTACATTATCCTATGCAATGGGTTGTGGGAGGGTGGTTGTCTCAACCCCCACACTGCATGCGAAAGAAGCTGTTGATCCTAAGAGAGGGATACTGCTTGATGAATTCAACAACCCGAAATTATTTGCAGACACAATAATAAAACTACTATCAAAGCCCTCCATGAGGAATGCGATGGAAGAGAATGCATATTCCTATACGAGACACATGACCTGGCCGAATGTGGCATTATCCTATCTTAAGGTATTTGAGAGATACATAGATGTTTCTGAGAAATACGAGAAACTACCGAAAATAAAACTCAAACATATGATCACATTAACCGATGATTTCGGCATTATCCAGTTCGCCGACCATGCGAAACCCGATCCCAGCTCAGGGTATTGTCTTGACGATAACGCAAGAGCAATGATTGTTTGTTCCATGTACTACAATATTTTCAGGTCAGATCTGACACTTAACCTAATTAATATCTACCTGGATTTCCTGCAATATGTTCATCCCATCTAATCTAAGGAAGAACGCTGAGGAGATGTTTAATAAAGCACTGAAACCTCTCGAAACGATTAGATCTCCGAGGGCGGTTGCATTCTCGATTATTGGTTTATACTTCTATAACAAAGCTAAACCATCCCCCCAAAATCTTAATAAACTAAGGGAGCTGGCTGACTATCTCATCTTGCTTTATGAAACACAATCATCTGATGGGTGGCTGTGGTTTGAGGAATATCTCACATACTCCAACAGCAAATTACCTGAATCTCTATTCTATGCCTATCTAGCCACAGGGCATGAGAAATATCTGGAAATAGCGGAAACCACCCTGGACTTCCTGAGTTCAATCACCTTCATAGACGGGAGATTCACACCCATCGGGCAGGATGGATGGTACCTCAAAAATGGCCACAGAGCCCACTTTGACCAGCAGCCCGTTGATGCTGCTTCAATGGTCCAGACTCTTGTTTTAGCAGGCAAGATAACAAAAAAAGGGGTATACTCTAAGGATGCGATTACAGCATTCAGGTGGTTCCTTGGATATAACCCCCTGAACCAGGTAATCTATGATGAATCAACAGGCGGATGCCATGACGGTCTTGGTGAATCTTCGATAAACATGAATCAGGGTGCGGAATCAACAATATCCTACCTGATTGCAAGACTCTCACTAACCTAGGGGGGTAAGCGAGTCCAGCAGCTCCCCCATATCGTTCTGAACCCTTTTCTGGAGCTGATTTCCCTTTGCCGCCTGCCAGTTTATTACATGCTCCCTCCAGTTCCTGCTGTTTAATTCGGTTTTATGTTCCCCGAAGAATACAAGGATTTCCTCATCCGGGACCTCTCCTGTTTCAACCAGTTTTATGTTCGGTAACCCCCCACCTGAAAATATATCACCCCCTGATGTTATCTCCCGGATCATGGACCTGATTTGTGACATATCCCTGATTCCATCCCTGTTGTGCAGGTTGACTATATCCCTTAAGAGAACACGGTCTCTGATCTCTTCATCAAATCCCTTAACACCGGATTTCGAAAATATCTCGTCCCTAAACCAGTCCACAATATCATACACACTCATATCCTTTTTTGGGGATGGGATCCTGGATAGGGATGAACGCACCATCACCTTATCTGCTGATTTGTGGGGATAAACCAATCTAATAACTCCATCCATCCTATTTATAAATGGTATAATACCAAAATAACTTCAGATAACCCTTCACTCATTCAAATAGAGAAGATAATGCGGAAAACGATTGATGTTAAATGCAACGGTTGCGGGAAGAAAATCTTCCGTTACCTGAAAATCGGCAGAGGAGAGCTGCGGCATTGCTGGAATAAACGCATACTCAGAGATTACAGCATACGGGACGGGAAGAAAGTCTATTGCGTGTGCGGGAACCTGATCGGGGTGGAAGAAAGAAACCAGGTAATCCTTAAATAATAAAAAAAAAATAAAGAAAAAGAAAGAATTAGGGGTTTATGTTCACATATTTCTCATGAACATATAGTGCGTTGTAAGGAATATACCCACAGCAATCGAGAACCAGCCTATGAGGCTACCAATCGACAGAGCCGGTGCACCGGAGAGTATATGGCCCACAGTACAACCTAATGCTGTCACCGCACCCAATCCCATGAGGAATCCGCCTAATCCTGCCTGGAGTATGATCTTACCCTCAGGAACCCTTAAACCGAATTCACCAGAGAACTGGGCTGAGATAAACGCACCAAGCACCAAGCCCACCATCATCAAGCCAGACCATTCATAGACGTTCCCGTTTGTGGAGAAGTAGTTGTGGGTGAACCTCACCAGACCGCATGCGGCGCATACGGAGTAGTTATGTCCCTGACCACTGAGGGCCTGAGCAGCACTATGGGTCAGTAACCCTCCTACCACAACAACGGCTATGAACACACCCGCCTTCCACTTAGTCCACTTATGCTTCATAATGTTCTCCAGCTTGAATCCGCCCTTGGGCATTATCTGGGGAAGCTTGAAACCAGACGCCAAAATCCAGACAATAGCCACTAGAAGGATTATAGCGGCTGCCGTATACCATGCGCTGATCCCATACTCCTTCAGCATAATATCATACAGGCTTGGATTCGGTATTGTACTCCCTGCGGCTGTGGTGTACTTAAACACAGTCTTCTTCAGCCCTGTTTTACCAACTTCACCGATCAGCGGGCTTAGTACGCCGAACATTCCTATAGAGGCTCCGAGCATCAAGGTCACAACAGCAACCATGTTGCCGATGTAGCCTTCACCTGCCCTGTATGTTGTTCCAGCAGCGCATCCCCCGGCTAAAACAGTGCCTATGCCGAAGATGAACCCGCCCAATAGAGCTGCAAGCCAGATAGCCGGTCTCGGAGATATTGCTTTAAATGTACCGTTAGTAGCATCAGACAGTAGACCAATACCCTGGTCGGACACAAACAGGTAACCCACCATAATAAGCAATATCGTCAGAATCAAAGCCTTCATCATCTCCCAATTCTTCATTAAAAGAATCTCTCTGTGGGCCATGTATATGCAGAACCTGCCCTTCTGGAAGCCGAAGCCAATCAAAACACCTATCACAATACCTGTGAGCCCGACATTGTTGGAGCTGTAGGCGTACCAGGTTAAGCCAGCAAGAAATAATACAACCATAAGAAACCCGATACTCCAGAATTCACCAGCAAAAAATGTGTCAAAGAAACCTTTTCTTCGTGCTGGTTTAGGTGCTGCAGCGGCCTTAGCTAGTGTTGATGTTTTCGGAGCAGCCTCCGCCTTAACTTCTCCGGTGTCAACCCAGCCTCCTGAATCTATTTGCTCCCATTCATCCCCTCCAGAGGATGAAGCGGCTTCCAGAGATGAAACCTCCTCTTGAGGAGCTGCTTCCTCCCTCTCAGGTTCAACCTCTCCGGTGTCAACCCATCCTCCTGAATCTATTTGCTCCCATTCCTCAGCCATCTTTAATCACCCTTCATTTTACTCTTCAGTAACTGGATATCAATCCTCCAAAGGGATTTACCCTTAGCCTTCATCACCCTGAACCCGTGACCTCTCTTCTCTATCTCCTCTGGAACACTGTCTACTGCAGGCATATGGTCTACTAAGAAAGCTAACCGAACCTCCTCATCGGCTATCTCCCCGCTCTTCATCTTCTCGTAGTATTCCTTTATCGTCTTCATGGTATTAACCATCGGATAGGGACAGATCTGCCCCTGAAACCCAAACTCTTTAGATATAACCATTTTTTTTGTTCACCCTTTTTTTATTATTATTTCACGCTCTTATCTATTCGCACCGTGAAGTTTTCATCATCGAAGTCGTCTAGATGCGCCTTAAATTTCCTCTCACCTGTCGCGTCCCTGAAAAATGCTTCCATCAACCTAAGCCCTATTACGGTTGAATCCATCTCACCTATCTTCTTATCATGCTCCTTGTACCTTAATATGAAGTCGTTTAACTTAATCACTACCTTCTCGTTTTTCTCGTCGACTTCTATTACCTCAGGTTTCCCGAAGCAGACTAGCTCATCAAAGACGTTCTTTGCCTCATCAACAGCCTCCTTAAAGCTTATACGTCCTGTTCTCTCGAATCTCGAGCTTCCGGCTAGAATCTTAGCCAGAGATCTTCCCATCAAAGCATCCGCTCCTTGACCGATAACCGGCCTTATCTCCTTAATGAATTTCGCCAAAGTTACCACGCCAAAAGCATAGTATCCTGATTGATCAACTTTTCCCGCCATTTTCATACCTCACATATTTTTTTTTATTTCTCTTTTTTTTATATTCTCTTGATATATTCCTAGTTAATGTTTCACGTCAGCAAGTGAGTTGGTGGTTCCGGTTACATCACAAGGATTTGTTAGTTTTTTCTTCCAGCATCCACTACCTCCTGAGACATGGAGGTTCTTTCGGACTAAACAGATACCCTCAAACCTCTAATGATTAAACACTAAACCCCCGAATCCCTACTTAATACTATTGTGTTAATTATCCTTTAAATACTTTAAGATTCTGGCTGCTGCTGGTGTTGTAACTCTCCAGGGAAGCAGACAAGAATAATATCACATAAACCTCCTGAAAGCTAGGAGCTGGAAGAGAGGTGAGCAGTGAGCAGTAAGATGGATGGTGGGGAAATGGTTTATTTGTATGAGAAAGACACTATTTTGCATTTCTCACAGATGAAGGAGTCTTTTTTCTCCATTACACTGAGCAGGTCTGTTTCGCCTTCCACCTCCAGCATCCCCTATTTTTTACACCAGTAGATGTGTGGGTTCCCGGGTAATGCAGGTCTTGTAAGTGTTCCAGCTGCGGCAACCACAAGACCTTTTTCCATATCTCCACAGCATTCAGGACATTTCATGATTAAGATTTAGAAGCATATAGTAAAATAGTTGAACGAGAGAGGTAATCATTTGAGCTGGAGCGTGGGGGAATAAGAAATAGTAGCCCCGCCAGGATTCGAACCTGGGTCGACAGGTTTCTTCTGAACTTTTTTTTATATTAGGTTCGTCCAAAGCCTGCCAGGATTGTCCACTACCCTACAGGGCTACAATAGGCTGCTATTCTTTTGGATACCCTACACTTTTCTACAAAGTAACTGTTTCTTTGGGGTAACATAGACCTTTCTTTACAAAGAAAGGGCTTGCGCCCGACGGGATTTGAACCCGTGTTATTGGCTTGGAAGGCCAAAGTCCTAAACCAGACTAGACTACGGACGCATGTTAAAGAATATATTATTATAGATTCAATAAAAAAAAGAAGATAAAAAAAGGGTTTTTACTTGAACAGCCAGCCAAGTAGTCCCTTATCCTGCTTCTCTTGCTGTGCAAGCTCCATCAGACGCTCCTGCTCTTGCTGTATTAGCTGGGTTTGGTTCTGCATCAGGCTCTGGTATCCCGGGTCCAGTTGTTCTTGTATCCGATCCAGCTTTTGGAGCGTAATCCTGTTCCTGTTCAACTCTGACTGTATGGTTTCGGCGGCGTTCTCATCTCCTCCGAAGAGCATCCGCATGAAACCCTGTCTCTCATGTATCCGTTGCTCTGCCTGGATGGTCTTGTTAACGCTGTTGCTGAAGTTTCTCGCAATAGCTGAGATGTTCTTTCCAATACCACCTGAAAAATTACCCTCCTTCCTCAAGACCAGCAAGGTCATAACAGCATCCCTAATCCTGTTCTGGTTCCGAAAGATTTTCTGCTTATCCTGGTTGCTGATATTCTGCAGTTGCAGTTCCAGTTTCTGTTTTGTTCTAACAGTTTCGTTCATTACTCTCTTCACAACCAGATTGACCTGCTTCATGCTTAGATTACCTTTACCCTGACCTACAACAGCAACAGATTTGCCCTTTGATTTGTTCACCGTTGGATTATCGTCGCCTCCCGGGTTCTTATCCTGTTTATCCAGCCCAGGCGGGAGCGTGGATTTATTCACTGAGTTACCGCCTTTCTCCGCCAAAACAAGAGAGGATGCCAGCAGAGAAAGAGCAACCAAGTATATTATAAGCTTTTTTGAGTCCATGTTATGATATGGGATCTGGGATTGATATATCTATCAGATTTATTAAGGGATTCCTTAATTGAATTAAGGTGATTATTGATGGAAGCTAAGATTATATTAAACTGTAAGACCTACGAGCAAGCCACCGGGGAGAAGGCGCTGGCTTTAGCGGGAATATGTCAGGAGGTTGCGGACGAAAGCGGGGCGGAGATAATAATGTGCCCGCAGTATGCGGACATCCACCGGATAAGCTCAGAGTTGGATATACCAGTATACGGGCAGCACATAGACTCCATAGGGTTCGGGAGCAACACAGGGCATGTGCTGCCGGAGTCTGTTAAGGATGCTGGGGCAGTTGGGTGTCTAATCAACCACTCGGAGAGACGGCTTAAGCTGGCGGACATTGAAGCCAACATAAAAAAGCTCAGGGAGCTGGGTATGGTCTCAGTGGTATGCACCAACAACATAAACGTTTCAAGGTCTGCTGCAGCCCTAAACCCTGATTACGTAGCAGTCGAACCACCTGAGCTGATCGGTTCAGGCATCAGCGTATCACAGGCTCAGCCCGAGATAATAACAGGTAGTGTGGCGGCGGTTAAGGAAGTCAACCCCCAGGTTAAGGTATTAACGGGTGCCGGGATAACCACGGGAGTAGACGTTTCCAAAGCAATAGAGCTGGGAACCCAGGGTGTTTTGCTAGCCTCAGGTGTTACGAAAGCAGAAGACCCCAAGGCGGTGCTCAAGGATCTTGTATCAAATATCTAGCTAACAAGCTTCTTCTGCTCCTCCTCCAGAGGATACTCGCCGTTAAGGCAGGCCATACACATTCTCTCCCGGGGCAGGCCTATAGCATCCACCAAATCCTCTATGTTATTATACACAAGCGAATCAGCCCCAATCTCCTTTCTGATCTCATCCACCCTAAACTTTCTGGCGATGAACTCGTCGCTTGTCTGCATGTCTATACCATAAAAACAGGGATTCAATATGGGTGGACAGGAAATTCTCACGTGCACCTCAAGAGCTCCAGCATTCCTCAACTGATCTATCAGCTTCTTTATGGTGGTGCCCCTGACAATAGAATCATCAATCAAGATAATCCGCTTCCCCTCTATCTCGCTCTTGATGGGGTTGAGTTTAATCCTAACACCTCTCTCCCTTTCCTCCTGCCGTGGCATTATGAAAGTCCTTCCAAGGTATCTGTTCTTGATTAAGCTCTCACCGTAGGGTATGCCTGAAGCTCTCGCATACCCTATAGCTGCTGTGATACCTGAGTCAGGTACTGCGGTAACAAGATCTGCCTTAACAGGCGCTGCCCTGTAGAGGTTCTCCCCCAGATTCTTCCTGACCTTGTAGACGCTGATTCCGTCGATTACGGAATCCGCTCTGGCGAAATACACGTACTCGAACATGCAGACAGAGGCTTTATCCCTGGTTTTCCTTATGGATTCAATTTTATCCCCCAAGACAAGAATCTCACCCGCCTTCACGTCCCTCACGAATGGTACTCCAAGAGAATCCAGGGCACAGCTTTCAGATGCCACAACCTCCTGGTTTCCGTTTCTTCCATACACTAGAGGCCTGAACCCATTGGGGTCCCTGACTGCTATGATCCGGTCGTCCTTCAATAGGGTTAACGAGTAGGAGCCCCTCATTTTTTTCATAGCCTTACCCACACCATTAACAAAGTCACCAGTCTTCATATGCTCCTGGGCTATTAGGTGCGCTATTACCTCAGTGTCGGTGTCTGTGGTGAAGACAGCCCCTTTCTTCTTGAGTTTCTCTTTCAGCTCGACGCCGTTAACGAGGTGGCCGTTGTGGGCTATAGCGAGACTCCCCCCACCGTATCCAATAGTTATGGGCTGGGAGTTCTCTATCCGGGTGTCTCCCTGAGTGGAATACCTGACGTGTCCTATACCGACTTTGCCCTCAAGGAACACGTTCTCGAAGACTGAAGAAACCAAACCCATATCCTTGTGCACGTCTATTTCATTGTTGTTGTAGACTGCCAAGCCAGCGGACTCCTGCCCCCGATGCTGCAGGGAATAAAGGCCGTAGTAGATGCTGTCGAATACGTTTTGGGTGGAGCGTATGCCCAGGACAGCGCACTTTTCCCTCATATTGATACTATCGAATGAGGGGATAAAAAACCCTTTTTTTTGGATGGACGTTAATAAGTAAATCATGGTTGTTACCGAGTCAGGCGGTGGATTATGCATTGGTGGTTTTAAGGCTTCAGGAGCTAGGAAAGGCAAGTATGGTCTGGCCTTGATTGTAGCTGATAAGGTTTGCCGGACTGCCGCAGTATTTACCAGAAACAAGATAAAGGCCTCTCCCGTGTTATTGGATATGGGGAAACTAGGGAATGGGTTCCAGGTTATTGCAGCGAACTCCGGGAACGCTAACGCCTGCGTGAAGGAGGGAATGGTGGATGCTGAGAGGATGTGCCATCTGGCGGCTGAGGAAACAGGTGTCAGGGTAGAGAATGTTGCCGTAGCCTCCACGGGAATAATCGGGAGACCGATGGATTTGGATTTAATAGAGGAACTCATAAAGGAGGCTGCTGGAACACTATCCAGCTCCCCTGATGGAAGCAGTAAAGCCGCTAAGGCTATCATGACAACCGACACCATGGTGAAAGAGTTGTCTGTTGAATACAAGGGCATAAGGGTGGGGGGTATCGCAAAAGGCGCTGGTATGATATCCCCTGACATGGCGACAATGCTCTGTTTTATCTCCACGAACGCTGATTTAGGAAGGAATGAACTACAGAGTGCTCTAGCCGAGGCCGTGGATGAAAGCTTTAACATGCTGGTCATTGACGGGGATATGAGCACCAACGACATGGTTCTGTTGCTCAGCAACTCCAGCAAGAAATGCAGCCTAGCAGACTTCAAACATGCCCTAAAATATTTCACCCGGGAGATGGCTAGGATGATGGCCTTAGACGGTGAGGGCGCCACCAAATACCTGGAGGTGGAGGTTAAAGGTGCAAAAAGCAGGGAGGCTGCTCGAAGGGGTGCGAGGGCGATAGCATCCAGCTCCCTAGTCAAGACCGCCCTCTATGGTGAGAACCCGAACTGGGGTCGGATTACCGCAGCATTAGGTTCTATCACAGACTTTTTATTCGAGGAAACAGATATAATATTCGAGTCCAGCAAAGGCAGAGCGGTTGTCCTGGAAAAGGGTGAGGCAGGGGACTTGAAGAAAGCCCGGGAAGTTCTTGGGGGGAAGGAAATAAAGGTCACAGTCGACCTGAACATGGGGGACTCAGGAGCAACAGCTTACGGGTGTGATCTAACCCCAGAGTATGTGGAAATAAACGCGGGATACAGTTAAAAAATGAGGATTTTTGGCATGTACTTGGGGGCTATTGAATCCATTATAACCCTGAATATTCTGGTTTTTGTCTTGACAATGATTGATGAATCATTTTTTGTGTTGTTTACTTTGGTGCCCAAGTATGTTCTAGTCGAGCCATGGACTCTGATTACGAGCATGTTCACTCACGTCAACTTCAATCATCTATTGTTTAACATGATTGGTTTATTCTTCCTGGGAAGCTACCTGGAGAGATTAATCGGGGAGAGCAGGTTTCTGAGGGTTTATTTCCTCGGGGGGTTGGCTGGAGGCGTTCTCGCAGTATTAACAGCCTATGCAGGATTCACGGATGTCTTTAGGGGTGTGGTCGGGGCATCTGGTGCCATATTCGCGATCGCAGCGTGTCTAGCAATACTGCGACCCAACCTTAGGATATTCCTTTTTCCAATTCCTTTCCCGATGCCACTGTATATAGCTGTGTTCGGGTTCATGCTAATGATGTCCTTCCAGGAAGGGATTTCATGGGCCGGCCACCTTGGCGGGTTAATTATTGGAGTAATATACGGGAACATGTTCAAAAACACGGGAATAGGCGGTACCACAAAGAAACACGGTCAGAGGTTCTATTAAGCTTATAATCCAACAAAAAAATCGTTCCAGGACCTGACATCTATCTCCCGCTCCCTTACCTTCTCTATGGCGTTCACAGCAGCCTGCGCTCCCGCAGAGGTTGTTATGTAGGGGGTATTCAGTTTCACAGCGCTGCTCCTCATCTTGTAGCCGTCCCTCATCGGGTTCTTGCCTACTGTGGGTGTGTTTATGATTAAACTAATCTGTTTAGAGTTCATCAAATCCAGAATGTTAGGTGAGCCCTCGCTGATTTTCAGTATTTTTCTGTTATTAACTCCTGCGTTATGTAACTCCCTTGAAGTGCCTGGGGTCGCAAGTATCTCGAACCCCAGGTCATCGAATTTCCTGGCTACCGGCACAATCCGCTTCCTGTCTTTCTTGTTGACGCTTATGAATACCGTGCCATAGAGGGGTAACTCGTTTTCGGCGGCTATCTGGGCTTTATAGTAGGCCATAGCAAAGTCCTTATCCAATCCCATAACCTCGCCTGTGGACTTCATCTCAGGACTCAGGACGGGGTCCACGTCAGGTAATTTAATGAACGGGAAGACCACCTCCTTCACTGCCACATGTTTTATCCTGGCCATAGGGTTCATGTCCTCAACCAGGTCTTTGATTTTCTCACCTACCATGATCTTGGCTGCGATTTTTGCGAGAGAGACGCCAACAGCCTTGCTCACGAACGGAACAGTTCTTGAAGCCCTCGGGTTAGCTTCCAGTGCATATACTCTACCTTCTTTGACAGCATATTGTATGTTGATTAATCCCTTGATTCCCAGCTCCAGGGCCATATCTCTGGTGTAGTCTTCCACCAGCTTTAGTGTTTTCTTGCTGAGTGTCTGGGGTGGCAGGACGCAGGCTGAGTCGCCGGAGTGGATGCCCGCCTCCTCTATGTGTTCCATCACCCCCCCAATCAGGACTGTTTCCCCGTCGCAGACTGCATCCACGTCTATCTCCACAGCCTCCTGCAGGAACTTGTCTATCAGGACGGGGTGCTTCGGTGAGACCTTAACCGCCTCCTTCATGTACTCCTCCAGATGGGTCTCGTCCTGGACTATCTCCATAGCCCTGCCTCCAAGAACGTAGCTGGGCCTCACCAGCACAGGGTAGCCTATGTCTCTAGCTATTTTTTTGGCTTCATGGAAGCTGTAGGCTGTCCCCCACTTGGCGGAGGGTATGCTCAGCTTATCCAAGACCTTGCCGAACTCATCCCGGTTCTCGGCCCGGTCTATGTTTCTTGGTGAGGTGCCCAGGATTCTTATGTTGTTTCTCTCCAGTTCATCTGCGAGGTTGATGGATGTCTGTCCGCCGAACTGCACCATCACCCCCAGCAGATTACGGGATTCATTGTCCACCACATTCAAAACATCTTCAAGGGTTAATGGCTCGAAGTATAGCTTATCCGATATGTCGAAGTCGGTTGACACTGTCTCAGGGTTGTTGTTTATTACTATGGTTTCCACCTCAAGCTCCTTCAGGGCAAATACCGTATGCACTGTGCAGCAGTCGAATTCAATACCCTGCCCTATCCTTATAGGCCCGGAGCCCAGGATTATGACCTTCTTTTTGTCTGAGGGTTCTGACTCATTCTCTTGCTCATAGGTCGAGTAATAATAGGGTGTCTGCGCCTCGAATTCAGCGCTGCAGGTGTCCACCATCTTGTAGGTGGGGAGTATTTTCTCCTTCATCCTCCTTCCCCTCACCTCTTTCTCATCCCCCAGTTGTTTGTCCATGAAGCCTTTCTTTTTCAGGGCAGCAAGCTTTTTATTCTCGTCCATGCTTTATCTTATATGTATAGGAT
>NJEG01000029.1 GCA_002254565.1 Candidatus Altarchaeales archaeon ex4484_2
GGCCCGTTGAACAGGTCATCTAATGGCTCCGGGTGGATTAATGATTCCTGGTTTATTGACTACAACAGGACTCTTGGCAACTACACGATTTATGCGTTTGAGCCCGGCAACGAGAACAAGAGTGACGACTATACATTCAAGGTAATCCAGCGGCCTGTGTCTCTTGCAACCGAATACGTGTGGTACAAAAGACAGGAGACGGTGAACATCTCTGGAGCGGGGTTCAGCCCCAACAACAACGTAACAATAGACGTTTATAACTCAACCGGGCAGTCTGTTTCAGGTTACCCGAAGAATGTGTTCTCGAATTCGACCGGGGGAATAACTGATTCATGGAGTATTCCTGCAGGTCAATTGTTGGATAATTACACAATTAATGCGTCAGACTACGCCTACCCGAATCTATGCAACACCACATCGATTCAGCTGGTAATCCAGCAGATACAGACAGACAAGTCAGCGTACAAGTCCGGGGAGACGGTCCACATTACCGGCTCTTACTGGGACAGAAACACCAACGTTACCTTGGACATAAAGGCTTCTACGCCCCAAGCGGGGACGTTGAGATACGCATAATCAACACGGATACTGGAGGCGTGGTACACCTGTACCCCAAAATTATCCAGTCAGATTCACAGGGCGATATCGAGCATCTATGGAATGCATCTGACTTATGTGAAGGAAACTACTCTCTGGAGGCAGTAGACCAAACTTATCCAGATCAGCTTTATGCAAACAATACCTTCGGGGTCTTCTTCTATGAAGATAACAGCTCCATTGAGTTAGCTGATTCAGGAGCGCTTACGGGCGGCTACAACCTGGATGGAGGCTCATACACGGATACGCAATCATCAAATAACGTGTTTCATTACTTCGGAGCCTACAACACCGGAACAACATTTCAGGCGTGGGTTAACTACTCCCTTAATTTAAGTGCATTAAACCTTGAATTAGACAGAATAGGGGCTATGAATTTCACCCTGGAATACTGTCACTCAGGAAATCAGGTATCGCCTAAATGCGATGAAGGCCACCAGCATGAGGGAACAACTTATGGGGACCAGGACGTGGAGTTATGGAATTACTCAAGCAGCAGCTGGATTGATATAGGCAACATAGATGTTAACGATACGAACGATACGGAACATACTGGTAGCTGGCTTATTAATTCAGGGTTCACAGACTTTGTCTCAGGTGATATGCTTTTTATACGGTTTGAAGCAAGCTTCAATCAGTCAGGCAGCGATGATGATGCGCTAGTGATTGATTATCTGGGTCTGAACGTAGCCTACCAATATAATGTATCAAGGTCTTGCACAGGATTCCCCACCACCTACCTGAATCTGACCAATTACAATGGATCCTACATAGTGGATTATGGGATTAATATATCAGTAATAAACTCCAGTGGACAGGTGATTGACTCGGATACCGGCAGCTACTACAGATATCTTTACAATGAGACATATGATGTAAAAATAATTAGTGAAACAGATAATGGAACCTTAACGGCAATAATAAGAAACCTTTCCCTGACTTCGAGTATTACTACAATATCGCAGGTAACGGAATACTATCTGGGAGAGCTGCCCTTCGGGAATGTTAGTGACTTGACCACATTATTTGCTTTAAACGATGACTCCATCAATTATGAAAAAGCAGAGCTTTACCTTCCAAGAAGAAACCTGAATATATCATATATAGCACACTGCTCCAGCTGGGATTACAGTAATGCTAACTGCTCCAGCTGGGAGATAAATGAGACTGCTGACTACAACATGCAACAGAATACGACGCATATATGGTTTAATGTCACCGGATTCGACTCCTTCGGGGGAGGGCAAGGGAAACCATTGCCTAACATCACAGAGATAAGGATTTATGATGTCAGCGGGCAGGCAAGCACTCATTCCGGGGGCTCATTGGTTGATTCAGGCCTGAATACCACCTTCATCCTCTACAAGAGAGAGCCCAAGGTCTACAGGGTTGAGCTGGATGTCAGAAATGATGGCAAAACCCAGTGGACTATTGACTCAACAGACCTTGTCTACCATGAAAACCTCAACTCCAGCTGGCAGATAAATGAGTCAGGGGATATCTGGTACTTTGAGGGGGCGGCAAATTACACGGGAGGAAACTGGAGTAATGGGAGAGTAACCTGGAACACCTCACAAGGCGGCAAACTGACTAATGGAGAGACTGGGACATTCTATTATGTTGTTAACGTCACAACCTCGGGGAACGAGAAATACCCCGTCTATTTCCTGGCCAATGACACAGTCAATAACGCAGGAAGCTACGACAACTCAGTCTATAATATAACAAGGGTTGGCTATCTGGAAATACAGCTGGTGACGCCTCCAGTAATCCCCGGCCAAGGGAACGCCTCCCAGAATGGGGGATATAAGGTGGGACAGAACAAGACCTTTATCGTCAACGCTACGGTATACTGCAGGGATGGAGTCTGCGGGGACGTTAACGGCACACTAATGTATAACCAGAGCAGTGCAGAGCCGGATGTGGGAATTAATACATCAACCGCCACACCATTCTATATCCTGACAGCAGATAACCCACAGAACTGCAGCACCAACCCACTAGTTAAGGATGAATTCTGCAACCTGACCTGGACCGTTAACTCCACAGGGGTATTAAACTCCATCTGGGCGTTGGATATATTGTTTAATTCAACATACGCGCAAGGAAACGACACAGGGAACATATTTATTGAAATAACCAAGGTCTTGATTATGTCGCTGTCCTGGAGCAGCCTTGACTTCGGCTTCTGCGATCCCGGGACATTTGGGAACAATGCATCACTGAACAACGTGGACGGCTACAACATCACCGTAGACAACAACTCCAACACGATAGATGAGATACTGGTTAAGGGAACTGATTTATCAGCCGACTCCGTGGGGAGTTTGAAGGGCATAACCTATGAGATAGGGGTCAGGAATCTTAGCTGGAATGATGATCTGAACCAGTATAATCACGCGAACACTACCCGAATGAATCTCACCTATGTCTTGATGAGAGAGAATGTATGTCCTGGAACGAAATTCCATAATTATTACTGGCTTGATGTACCCTCTGGGAAATATTCACAGCATTACTCTGGCACCCTTTATGTGCTGGCGAATGCATCAACAGGTTAAAAAAAAATGTTTAATAAACTAGGGAAGTGGATCTTGGTTTCGTTTTCTATTTTAGCCTTGGTCTTGTTTTTGTGGAATCCCGTCAGCAGGGAACCACCCTCAGAAGAAATATTGGAAAATAATTTAACTAATAATCAATCCGGGAAACAAGGTGAACTAGAAATAAACTCATACCTGAAGCCTTCACCCCCGCTGGGAGAGAAAAGATACGCTATGGGCATCGGCGAGGAAAGCACCCTCTACTGGGAAATAAATTGCACCAGACAGGGAAATATTAGATTCAATCTATCCCTCCCTGGGGGCCTGGAGAAAACAGGAGGGGTCTTGGGCGGGGAATTACGTTGTAATGGCTCCCATAGCTACTCTACAGGGTTTATGGCAACCAGGGTCGGGGTTCAACAGATTAATATCACCGTGGAGGACTCGGGGGGAATGGTCCGGAAAGAAATATTGGAGGTTTGTGTTGAAAAAACCAGGAATACGGCGGTTGAAAGGTGTAAACAAGGTATGTAAATATATTGATATAGTGACATAATATTATACCAAAAAGTATAGAATCATGTAAAAAGTGAAACTAAAAAACAAGAAACACATCAAGGCAACAATACTGCTCCTGACGTCAATCATAGCAGCATCAATGCTCATCCCAGCCATGGATGGATTCACAATAAACACTGATAAAAAATCCTATCTCCCCTCGGAGGACGTTTATGTAGTAGTATCCGGACCATCACACACCCGCTTTGATGTAGCAATCCTTAACCCGGAGGGAAGGTTTGTTCACTCTGATTCCTCACAAACCAACGTTAACGGTCTATCCTACATGCACCTGAACGGGTTCACAAAACCTGGGATCTATACGATAACCCTGGATTCCGGAGGTGATATCCTAATGGAACATTTCGGGGTCTTTGATTTATCGCAGATTAGCCTAACAACCACAACAACCAAGACTACGACACCATCCCAATCCACCTCAACAGCAACAACCACAAGCACTTATTCCGTGACATCAACAGCAACAACTACAGATACATACTCTGTTACATCAACCCCCACCTCAACAACCCCAACATACACTGGCCCGGCAGCAATAGTGGTTTCAGTCGATTTCATAAATGACTCAATTAATCCCCCAGCACCGGAGATGAAAGAAAACCGGATGATGATACAGAAAACATCATCCCATACAACGAAATGCTCCAAAAATAAATTCACGTCAAGCATACATTCACCCACCGCAACCCTCATTGATCCAGGGGGTCGGCCGATGAATTTCACAGACGCTGCAGAATTCAGATGGATGAATAACTCATTTAATCTCTCATGGCTTAATTATTCCCTGGGAATAAAAACATTCGCCATCTACAACAGAACACGATACAGCTTCGATGAGATGCAGGATATGTTCCCCGGAGTCAAAACAGATGCTGTTGTGAGCGATTACGGAGAAGCCTACAAATACGCCCTAAACATCTCAGACATCCCCCTCCCCCTTGCAGATCACCTTGACTACATAGGTCTCGAATTAGCTGATCTAGATGGATTTACCTGGAACGACGTCAGAAAAACAGGGCATGGAGTAACATTGAATAATGAAATCTACCTTGGATTCAATGA
Source organism: Candidatus Altarchaeales archaeon ex4484_2 (assembly GCA_002254565.1). Classification (GTDB taxonomy): domain Archaea; phylum Altiarchaeota; class Altiarchaeia; order IMC4; family QMZM01; genus EX4484-2. The sequence continues at coordinate 4,779 of NJEG01000029.1, forward strand.
CCTACTCAACAAATATACACTATCTATTGTGAACGCATCAACTATTCTGGTCGGGGGTGTGGGAAACAAAACAAATCTATGGCTTGATCCAACAATCCAGTTGCAGACGGCAGACACAGAGAACCTATGGGATGCACCCGTCTACGGTAGAGCCGGGTTTACGGGCAATAACTACGGCGGATCAACTAGTCTGTATCTATGGGACAGAACCACACGCCGAATAAGAACCTATATCAAATTCAATATCTCCTCTATACCCCTCTCTGTGTCAATAGATGATGCTCAACTCTGCTTGTACATCTATAATAATGGTGCCACAGCAAGCGCTTCAGTATACCACATCTATGATTATACATGGGATGGAGAAAATGAAGGTACTATAACCTGGAATAATCAGGTATGCGGCACAGGATTTGATGACTCCACTGATTGTAACCTCACAGCAGAGGATACACAAAACACGAACGCAGTAGGCTGGTTCTGCTGGAACGTTACGAAGATGGTCTCGAGGGACTACGGTGACGGAGATGCTAACATATCCATGGCACTGAAAACACCTGAAACCGGAAACAATGCGCTGGATAGATACTGTTCAAAGGAGGCAACAGCCGGTAGCCCATCGGGTTGCTCCGTAGCAAGAAGACCCTATCTCAACGTAACATATACCGACAACACACCACCAGATTACTCGGGCATAACACAATCACCCTCAGGTAACCCCGGCTATGGCAACCCCGTCCAGTGTAATGCCACCTGGACAGACAATATCGCTTTAAGTAAAGTATACTTCAGATCTAACTACAGTGGTTCATGGCAGAACTACAGCGCCTCAAATGACGGCTCCACCTACTATTACACTATTCCTGTATCACAGCTTCCTGCAGGAAAAAACGTGGGATGGAACTTCTGGGCTAATGACTCATCAGATAACTGGAATAAATCAATGCCTACTCAACCCTTTACCGTGCAGAAAGCAAACACAACCATAAACCTCTATCTGAATGGAACAGACGGAGATGAAAGCTATTACCAGAACGACTCCGCAAACTTTACTGTAATACTGAGCGCTTTTGGGAAGACGGTGGAGTTATGGACTAATTTAAGTGGGGTAATGCAGCTGTGGGACACAGGTCCAAGTCCACTGGAGAATATAACCCAATTAGATTACGGTTATGGAACATACCTAATCAAGGCAAACTTCAGCGGGGATGAGAACTATACTGCATCAGAAAAAATACATTATTTAACAATAGCGCAGGACCCGATTAAGCCAAATATAACCGACGTATCACCAATAAACCAGACCTATGGTCTGGGGGCGTATATCGTGATACAAGCAAACGTCACAGACAACATCGCAGTAGATACGGTCCTGGTAAACATCACCCCGCCCAGCGGAAGCCCCGAACTATATGTTATGACCAATAATTCACCAGACATCTACCAGCATTCTTTCTGGGGATGGGATACTGGAACCTACTACTATGAAATCATAGCCAACGATTCATCAGGAAACACCCGGATATACCACCCCTACATATATGTTTACGGTAATGCAACACTCAACGTTTATACAGAGGAATACACCTACAGTCTACAGGAGGATGTTAATCTAACCCCGGCCCAGAATTGGACCTCCAGTGATCTGGAGGGTGGAGTAATAGAGAAGAAAGCCCAGCTGGAGGAACCAGGATGGGATGGATTAACCTACGATGACTTTGATAACGGTAACTGGGGGAACTGGGTTAATGGAGGAGCTGACTGCATAATGTCCACTGACAGACACTACTGTGGTACGACAGTGCATTCAGTAAATCTACAGGACAATACTGCCACCTCATATACAGAACTTTCCTCTGGGTTGGATCTGGAGACGCCAGGGTACACTAACCTAAGCGTGGATTTCTGGGCCTATTATAATAGCATCGAAGCAGGCGAGTGCCTTGACCTCAGCTGCGACGGCAATGTTGTTTGGACCTACTGTGCAAATGAGGAGGGAACTGAAGGCACATGGCTTCATCAAAACGTGAACATCCGTAACGGGACAGACTGCATATTCGACACATCCGTCATAATTAGATTTGAGGCGGAATTTGGCAATGATTGGGATGATGTCTGGCTAGACTGCATAAATCTTACAGCAACCACAGGCCCAACCCCGGATACAGAGACAAACACATCCTACACAACCTACAACGATGCATTCCCTGGAAACTTCAGTGACATAACAAGGCTAACAGCCACGGTTTATGTTTCCTCATATAACAACTCAGGCTCTACGGCAAGAGGAAATAACGACCCTGATCTACAGTTAGAATTGTATGATGGCTCTGACTGGGTTATAGTAGGGAACCTCAGTGTCAATGAGACAGGAAATGTAAGCATCTCCACAACCAACTCAGCCATATTAAATGCCTGGGAAACTGTTGGAAACAGAGACTTGAGGATAATAGGAATAAATTTTGATTACTACAATTCATCTAATATCGATGAAATAAATTGGACCGGGGTGTGGGTTAGGTTATACAGCGGCTCCATGCTGTTGAATACCGGCTCAAGTAACATATCCGGTTATTTATTAATGAAGGTGGAAAGGAACGGCTCATGGATTCATGTGGAAACAATCATAAATGACACAAATACGAGCACGCTGAGGAATATAACATCTGGGACCTATCTTGATTTAGCTGCCATATGGAATGCAGTCCCATGGAACACAGACTCACAGCCTTCAGGGACCTACAGGGTTTACGCTGCCTTACTTGATAATGAAAGCAATGTATTGCAGGGAGATGACGGGGACCCAATCGAAAACTATGACGTATTTGAGATAACGGTGTTTGGAACAATAAACGCCACACCAGAGACTGTTGGCTACGGGCAGACTGTCCTGATTTCAGCCGAGGTGCTTGACCCAACCACAGACAAGGTTTTTGTCTACATATCAAGACCAGGTGAAGGCTTTAATGGATATGAGATGACAAATGTTTCAGGGACATTATATCAATATAACTACTCCAATACCTGGATTTGGGGTAATTACTCATATTATATCTGGGTCAATAACTCTGCAGGGTTCAATAGCACAACTTCCACGTACCAGTTCTATGTGAGAGCGAACGCTACCCTGGCCGTGAAAACCGTGAACGACAGCTATGGCCCACAGGAGGACGTTAACTTGGAAGCTAACGAGACCAGCTGGTGGAATAACTCCTACAGGTACAGGAAACAGTTAAACGTCACCAACGTGAACGACACATTAACTATGGAGGAAGGCTATTCCGTGAAATTTACTCTGGACACGGAAACCCTGGTTAACGAGGGTAAGCTGCAGGCGGATGGAAGCGACCTGAGGGTGTTATGGTACAACACCACAGACTCCAGCTGGGTGGATTTGGATAGAATAAACGAGTCAGGCTTCAATTCAACATCAACTGAAATCTGGTTCGCAACAAAGGAAAACATCTCCGCAAGCAGCTCAGATGGCAATTACTATATCTATTATGATAGTTCCTCAGCATCAAATCCCCTAACTAATAGAAGCAGGATCTATGTCTGGTGGGATGATTTCTCAACCAATACATTATCGAAATATAATCTCTCCAAGTGGGTTGATATACATGGAGGTGCAGCTCTATATACGAATCCAACATATGATGCAGTGAATAAGAGAGTAACCTACGACACAGGAGACAACCATGCATCAGACATGTACCCTACAGGAGTAACGGTTAAAGACTTTGTACTTGAATTAGATTACTATGTTACTGGAAGCTACCCAACAAATGCAACATTTGCATTTATAGGGAGGATGGAGAATCCAGGTCAGGCATCCACACACTATTATTTCGATTACTCAGCATCAGTCTACTCTTCACCTGGAATATCCATAGATACATGGACGCAGGGAGAGAGAAACCACAACATATATGATGAAGCTATCGATTACTGGTTCCCATGGAATATGTTACACAATATTAAATATGCAATCTATAGCGACATACATAAGGTATGGATTAATGGAGAGGTCACTGATAATCCGGATTTGTATGCGATAGACAATACTCATATGAGTGCAGGTAGATTTGGTGTAGCTCCAGCACAAGCAATAGGTTGGTTGGATAACTTCAAGGTACGAAAGTTCATCGGACAAGACCCCACGATAACTCTTAGCTCGGAAGACGACCGGCTGGAGTCAAGGGTCTCCAACCACGGTTCAACAAACATCTCAGGGTATCTGGAGATGAGAGTCCAGAGATTTAGCGGTGGTTCATGGGTCAACTTCGAGTCCTCATTTATGAACGACAGGGTACCGCCCCAGACCCTAAGGAACATAAGCTCTAGCGGGGTTCTGATGCTCGACGGTATCTGGAATCCAGCCGGCTGGGATACTGATCTAAATCCACCAGGATTATACCGGGCCTTTGTTGAATTAACCGACCCGTCAGGAAATACCCTAAAAAATGATGATGGCTCCCTCATCAGGGGTTGGTATAATCTCACAATAATATCCTCCGAACTTAGACTCACTGAAATAGAACACGAAAACAATTATACGGCTGGATTAGATGAATACGAGACAGGAGACAACATAGCATGGATAAACATTACAGTCACCAACTACAATGCAACATCAATAAATGCAAGCACAACACTGAATGTACTGGATTCATCCAGCAATACCATTTCATGGGGTCCGCAGACTGAGACCAAATACTGCGGTAATCTGAGTATTAACGAATCATGCGAAAGAAAATTTGACAACACCTCAGTTGGTTATCCTGTACCGCTCACTGCAACATCCGGCGGCTATAACTTCTTCTGGAATGTCACCATGAAGTCTGAAACAGGCACGACAACCCATAACAATTCACTGACCTTCATGCTCCACCACATACCCGACAATCTGAGTTCCACCATAGACCCTGACAAGATATTCCAGAACCAGTCGGCAGTATACAATTTCACAATAACAAATCCGTGGTCAAAGAACCTGACTAATATTACCGTAACCCTGAACTGCCCCAATCTTACAGGAATAAACTGCTCCTGCATAGCCACAGGACTACCTTACTGCAATCTAACCTATCTTAATCCACTTGCAAGCTATACCCTCTCATTTGATATAACAACCAATGGCACTCCAGCTGGAGACTACTACATGAATACTACCCTGAACTACACAAACCCCGGGCTTGAATTCCATTCATGGCCTGACCAGCAAAACCAGCTCCTCAGGATAAGAATACCCGGGCAGTTCGTGGAAATCATCTCATGGCCCAACAATATCACCAGAGAAGGATACGGCAACATCTCAGGCTACTCCAACAACACACTAGGAAGTCCCATGACCAACGTAACGTTAAACTGGACCCTGTCCTATGGATGGAGCAACTATACCGGAAACCTCTCCCAATTCGATGACAACCAGACCCCTGGAGAGATGATGTGGAACAACATCACTGCTTACGTGAATATAAGCGCTGAACTAGGTCCCCAAACAGTTCAGTTACGCTCCAATTCAGAGGAGGGATACGAGGACTGGGATACTGAAACGATTATTGTATATGCCCGAACATACATAAACAATCTACAGTCAAATGATTCCGACCCAAACAGGGGAGACGATATCAAAGTAAGCGGCAGGCTTGTTTTGGATAATGGAACCGCATTATCCGGAAGAGATGTATCTGTATATGATGAAACCGATAATACCCCCCTAGGCTCTGATTTAACAGATGCCACAGGATGGTTCCATGTCTACTATCAGATTCCAGCTGGTGCCTCAGTAGGGAATCATGTTTTAAATGCTACCTTCGACGGACTACTCACAAGCTATTATCTGGGAGCATTCAATACCACAAATATTACCGTCCACGATAAACCACTGATACTGAATGTGACTGATTACCCTGACCCACAGGGCTATGGATATAATGTAACCCTGGAGGCGAATGTAACGGACCTTGAGGGAGTTGATACAGTAACGGTTTGCGTTACTCCGCCATCTGCAGGCCAAACATGTTATGTAATGACCAACTATACAGCAGACCTCTACCAATACAACTACTCCAACACCTGGATCTGGGGTAACCACTCCTATTACATATGGGCCAATGATACTGCAGGGAAGGTTTCACAGAGTTCCGCATACACCTTCTATATAGGGGCAAATATCGTGTTAAATGTTAAAACAATGAATGACACCTACGGGTCAAATGAGGATGTAAATTTTACATCCATGGAAAGCTGGTGGAACTACTCCTGGGAATACAGGAGACAAATTAACGTTACAGAGAATAACAACACTGCGCTTACAGATTACGTGGTTAGCATAACGCTGGATACGCAGACACTTATCTCTCAGGGAAAGATGCAGGCAGACTGTGACGATATCAGGGTCGTTCAAAACGACACCCTCCTTAATTACTCTGTTAGAAACGTCACCTGCAATACAAATGAAACAATCATTGAATTCGAGGTTGATGTCAATGCAAATTCTTATGCTGATGACATCTACATTTATTACGGAAATCCTTCCACCGAAAATAATGAGGCTATTGTTGGCTACCATACAGATGCTAATACCGTCTTCCTGTACCATTTTGTTGAGGGTTCAGGAACCAAGGTTGTCGATTATTCAGGTAACGGGAATAATGCTACACTGGAGAGAGGCCCTTCATGGGTTACTTCACCTGTGAGATTTGGAGAGTATGCCATAGATCTTCCAGGAGATAATGAATACATTGAGGAAGGAACCTCAATGGATGTGGATGATGGAACACTTGAGATGTGGTTCAGATTGGATGAGGAATTCAATTCATCAGCACAGAATTCCCAGGGCATATTCGGTATCTGGAGTGCAGCTAATGCTCACCTTGAGGTGAGCCTGTGCGGTAATGACAGGACGGACGCTAACTGCAATGACGGCGGTTTAATGTTTAAGACAGAAGCTGCTGGGACAGGAACTGACTACTGTGCATCAAACAAGGTCCAATGGAATGCAAATCAGTGGTATCACGTCGCTGTTACATGGGACGGTGCAACAAGGAACATATACATAGACGGGGAGCTTGATAGTAGCTGTGCAGATAATGGGATCTCTAATTTCCCTGCGGCTGATCTATGGATTGGGGCTGCGCAAATAGATCAAATCAACGCAGATCCAGTAAAATATCTGAAGGGTGTTGTTGATGAAGTCAGGGGTTCAAATATTGCAAGAACACCCACAGGGTTCCTTGTAAGAGAAAACGAGCCTAATGTATCACTTACATCCGAGCAAACATATGATAACCAATCACTCATATATGATGATCACCATGCCGCTGTCAAAGGATACCTTTTGATGAAGGTGCAGCGATATGAAGGGGGTGGATGGGTTGACGTGGATAGAGACAACCCTGTAGTCAACGACTCCACCCCGAGAAGCCTGAGCGGGTACTCTTATCTCGCGCTGGACTCCATCTGGGCCCCCCCCGGATGGAATACCGACAAGGAACCTGCAGGGAGATACAGGGTTTATGCAGCATTCACCGACCCCTATGGAAACATACTTAAAAACGATGACAGCAGCTTAATCTACGACACCCATGAATTCAATATCACGCAACCATCATCGATAATACAGCTCCAAGAGTTAAGGATCTATGATGTCACATCCGCAGCCGACAGGAAAGGCGACACTTCTTTCCTGATGGGTAACGGCACAAACACAACATTCACATTATTCACCAACAAAGTCTACCGGCTTGAGGTCCGTGTATGGAACAACGATACAAGCGAGGATAACTGGTCGATAACCTCACTGGATCAGATATACCATGAGAACCTCAATGAAACATGGGGTATCAACGAAACAGACGAGATATGGTACAATAATGTCTCCCACAACCTCACCGGAGGAAACTGGTCTAATAGACGGGTAACATGGAATACCTCCCTGAACGGAACACTTAAATTAAACGATACCCTGACCCTCTACTACATATTCAATATCACAACAGGCAAGACGGAAAACTATCAAGTTCATTTCATGTTGAATGATACACAATTCACTCTCGAGGATTATTCACTCTACGATATAGTAGTCTCTGAAAGCCAACCTCCAGGACTCTATAGCTTCATCTATGATACCACCAAGGACTTGATACACCGGGGGGAGTCACTCAATGTTTTTGCCAGATGGGATGAGACAATAGGCCAAGCATTAGCCGAATACAACAGCACAACACCTGGTCTGGAGAACCACTCAATAAGTTTGCCGAACCCAAACCCACAGAATTGGACAAACCATACCCTAACATCAAACACATCATGGATCCTGGGCACACATAAAGTGAAGATATACGCCGCGGATTTAAATACTAACTGGAACAACACCCTGCCCTACTTCTCATTTGATGTATGGGGGTGGTCGTCTGTAACAGACTCACATTTAGGTAACTACACAATCGTTAATGGAAGCTCTGCAACAATATACTGCAGGGTAACCTCGGATAACGGCTCTGCATTAAGCGGATATAACGTCTCATTCCATAACTCCAGCAGCTCTATGGGAGTAAACCAGACTAACGCAACAGGATGGGCTTCCTGGACATTCATTGACAGCTCACTGGGATATGAGAACATAACCTGCAACATCACCGATTACGGCGCCATCTACCATAATGATTCAGCAAACAACTACCGGATCGAGATTCTAAGGACAATAGAAACAAAGCCTCCATGGTATGTGAACGTAACCCAAAACGCATCCAAGGTCCATAGAGGCGAAGACATCTTGTTTTCAGCATACTGGTACGATGATGTATGGCTTGATTATGCATGGCTGGAGTCAAATGAGACAGGTGTATGGTTGAACAATTCACTTGTATCAGCCAACCATATAGATGATAGCGAAGGATTAGTTGAGTTTTATGCATCAATACCTGCAGATGCAAAACTTGGGCCGATGGCTTGGAGGATTTATGCCAACGACACAAGCAGTAATGTGAACGTAACATCGCCGATAAACCACACCGAGATATGGGGTTACACTATAATAAATAAAAGCAGCCTTTCACCGAATCCCATCTATGTAAACAATACCACAACAATGAGCTGCCAGATAGTGGATTACCATAACGGCTCTCCAATAAGCAGCTACAATGTATCCTTCTACAGCAACGAATCAGGTTACATGGGTGTGAACCAGACTAACGCTTCAGGATGGGCTACGTGGACCTTCATAGACAACACATCCGGCTGGGAGAGAATAACCTGCAACATAACCTCTGATGCAACAAAATACTATGACCCGCATGACCCAAGCAGTGTATTTATTGACCTGAGAGCTGCTATGCCCGGTGAAGATACTGCACCTCCTGGAGCGGTAATCTACGGATTAAACGCCTCCTGGATATGGAAAGGCCAGAGCGTTTATGCATACGCAGAGTGGACTGAGAACATAACCGAGTCCAATATAACCTACAACACCACCTCACCTGCACTGGATGTATTCCCGACAGAGACTGTGGTCGAAAACCAGACCAACCACACCATCCAGAGCAACAGCAGCTGGATTGTTGGAATTCACTACGTCAAGATTAATGCATCCGATTACTGGGGTAACTGGAATAACACCCTACAGTATCTGAATTTCACAGTCTGGGGCAGGAGCAAGGTCGGATGGCACTCGCCTAACACAACAGAATACAGAGGCACTGTATCATTAAGGTGCAGGGTATATGATAAAGACGGAGGCTACGGGATTTCTAATTATCCTGTTGATTTCTATAACGGCAGCTGGGATTATCTGGATACCGTCAACACAAACGCCAGTGGAATCGCAACCTACAACTGGAGCGCACAGAACGAACTGGTAGGCTCCAAGACCTTCCACTGCATGATAAACGATAACGGCTACTACAACACCACAAATGCTGATGACGATGATGTAGGGACATTCGATTTACTTGGCAGATTGAACGCATCCATAGATTACCCCACCAGTGGTTTAATCTTCCATAGAGGTGAAACAATAGACCTGAATTCAACGACAAGGGATGAGAACTCGGTTATTGTAACACCCGTTACAGCCGCATGGTATAACTCAACATGGGGTAACATAGCCAACGGTGAAGACACCACCTGGAATATTCCCCAGGGATATGGAGTTGGACCAGAGACCCTCTACCTTAATGCATCCAAGCAATACTACGAAAATAGTTCATCTAATCTAACCATCTATGTCTGGGGCTACTCCAACATAACATGGATTTCCCCCGTAAGCGGGAGCAATGCCTCCCAGGGATCCACTGTCTCGCTTGTATGCAGGGTCAGGGACAACAACACCGGCTCAGGCATACAAAACTACCCGGTGAGGTTCTATTACAGGAACTCCACTGAGGCAGGCTTCCACTATATAGGTCTCGATGACAGCAACTCCACAGGGCACGCGGTCTACGGATGGAATACAGCAGGCCTTCCATTAGACAACTACACCACAAAATGCAACATAACAGACAACTCCACAATCTACTATAATATCACATCAGATAATGAAGCTAATGCGACAATAGAGCTGGTTACCTCCGCAGGCGTTTTGGAGGTTCAACTTATTTTACCCCCCTATATCCCCGGATTAGGTAACGCCTCAAAGAACGGAGGATACAAGATAGGGCAGGGTAAGGAATTCATTATATCCGCTAACGTAACCTGCAGGAACGCTAACTGCGGGAACACACAGGGCACGGTGCGATACAACGCCTCCGGTGCAGTGCCCGATAAGGCGATAAACACCACACCAGACACGCCATTCTATATAACAGATGCTCCGGCACAGAACCCGAAGTCATGCTCCAACAACCCCCTAGACGTGAATGAAAGCTGCATACTAAACTGGACCATCAATGCCACAGGAGCAATACTCTCACACTGGAGGATTGATGTACTATTCAGCGCTGCTGGAGCAACAAGCAACAACACCAACTACACCAACATAGAAATAACCAAGGTCTTAATACTAATCCTATCCAATGACACAATA